>NZ_JBKOTX010000040.1:0-35256 GCF_047086965.1 Roseovarius halophilus (ex Wu et al. 2025)
CTGATCTGGTCCATCGGGCGGTCCGGTCCGAAATGCTCCACCAGAAGGCCAAGGTAGGCATCCGCCTTGTTCCGCATCTCTTGCGACCACTGCGGCCCAAGCTCGGCTTTGAAATCTGCGATTGCCGCGCTCAGAGACGCGGAGCGGGCCTGTGGTGGCCTTGGCGCTGTCTGGGCAGGTTGTTCTGTGAACGAATAACCTTCAAGGCCCTCAACGGCGCTCAGAATGGCTTTGATCTGATCCCGGCGGGCTTTCCGCATCTCTTGGCGCAAGGATGGCTCATTTTCGGCCCACTGAGCCTCTGTGAGGCCCGCTGAGGCCCGGAAGGCGTTTGGATCAAGGTAGAGGTCCGACAGATCGTCCTCACCCTCTGTGGCGTCCACATGGGCAGCGAGTTCTTGGCGCAGCAGGTCAAGGGACTGATCCGGCAACCCGGTATCGTTCAGCCGCTCCACATACCGATCCAGCGAAGCGGTGAAATAGCTTCGCACCATCTCGCGCATCTCGTCTTGTCTGAGCCTAGCCAAAGCCTTGTTCTCACGCATCAATCGCCCGCATGATGCAAGATGACGGGCAAGATCGCCAGCCCGATCTGAGCACTTGGTGCGCAGGGAAATCCTGACGGTGCGTCGGCTTTGCCGGTCAGCGGAAGGCAAGGGCCAGCGGAAATAGAAGACCCCGTGACGCGACGGTGACAGATAGGCGGACAGTTTCATGGGCGTGGTGCTCCACTTTGTGTCGCACTTGCCTGCCCAACTCTTAAGTCATTGATCTATATGAAAATGGCGGAGAGACATGCAGCCATTCCCAAGTATCAGCATGTAACGGCACGCAACTTTTAACTTATATTTGACAATGCTTTAGGCCGTTTTCCTGTAACACCCTGTTGCGCCCGATACCGTCCAATGCCACACCTTATAGGCGGGTAGGAAGGATGGTTCATCATGCCGAGGAAAGCGAAAGAAATGTCGGCGGTGGAGGTTCGCAAGATCGCGCACCCTGGCACCGGCGGCAATCGCAACGTGGCCGTGGGCGGCGTTGACGGGCTGCTGTTGCAGGTCACACCGACCGGGGCGCGGTCATGGCTGTTGCGCATCACGGTGAAGGGCAAGCGCCGCCAGATCGGCCTTGGCTCTTACCCGGACGTGACGCTGGCGCAGGCGCGCGAACGGGCGCGCGGCGTCAAGGATATGATCTGGCAGGGCATCGACCCGCTGGCCGAAAAGCGCCGCCTCACGTTTTCGCAGGCGATGGAAAAGACGCTGGAGGCGCGAACGGCCGAGTTCCGAAACGAGAAACACAAGAAGCAATGGCGCAGCACCTTGGACGCCTACGCGGTGCCGGTGCTGGGCGACATGGCCGTGTCGGACATTGGAGTGTCGGACGTGCTCCGCGTGCTGGAGCCGATCTGGGCCACAAAGACCGAGACGGCATCCCGGCTGCGCGGGCGCATCGAGGCGGTGCTGTCGTGGGCGACGGTCGGCGGGCACCGGACGGGCGACAACCCGGCGCGCTGGCGCGGCAATCTCGACGCGGTGCTGCCCAAGCCCGGCAAGGTGGCGAAGGTGAAGCACAACCCGGCGCTGTCGCTGGCCGATGCGGCGGACTGGTTCACCGATCTGCGCAAGCGCGACGGCATGGCAACGCGGGCGCTGGAGTTTGTCGCGCTCACGGCGGCACGATCCGGCGAGGTTCGCGGCGCGACGTGGGCCGAGATCGACTTGGACGCGGCCGTGTGGATCATACCGGCCGAGCGGATGAAAGCGGGCAAGGAACACCGCGTTCCGCTGACGCAAGAGGCCGTGGCGCTGCTGAAGGCGCTGCCAAGGATGAAGGGCAGCGACTACGTGTTCCCGGCCGCACGCGGCGGCGCATTGTCCGACATGGCGCTGAGCGCCTGCATGAAGCGGATACACGAGGCGCGCGACGGCGGGTATCTCGACCCGCGTTCGGGCCGTCCTGCCGTGCCTCACGGACTGCGCAGCACGTTCCGCGATTGGGCGGCAGAGCGCACCGAATTTGAGCGCGACATGGCCGAGATTGCCTTGGCGCACAACGTGGGCAGCACGGTCGAGCGGGCCTATCGGCGCGGCGACATGATCGAAAAGCGGCGGCAGATGATGGCCGCATGGGCGCGGTTCCTCAAAGGCGAGGCCGGGGCCAAGGTGGTGAAGATGGAGGCGGCAAGATGAATGATTTTATCGGGTTGGACGGATGGCCTTGCGAGTTTGCCGACAGCTCATTTGGTGCCGGGCTGATACAGGCAATCCGCGAGATACCCGGAGCCGAGGCTCTGGAGGCACAGGACATCGAGGGCAAGGCGCGAATGCTATATTCGGTGGCGCAAGGTGGACGTGATGAAGAAATGCCGCGCAATCGGCCTGCATCGCAGAAGGCCAGCGAGGGCGAATTGCGAAAGCTGGCCGCACTTGCGGAAAAGCTGGAGCGGCATATCCTGTCAATGCGCCAGCCTGCCGTTTCGGCGCTCTATACCGAAGGCGCGCACGTCTTCGAGCTGGTGCGGGCGCTGCAAGAGACGCAAGAAAACGCCCGCCATGCGTTCTCCGCGCTGGAGGTAGAAGGCACGCCAAACGGCGCACCAAAGAAGATCGAGGCGGCGGAGGTTGCCTTTCTCGCGTCTCGCATCTTCGAGCATATCAGCGAACGCCGGGCGACTTTCACAACCGATCCGCTAACCGGCAAGGTGAGTGGCGCTTGGCCGGATTTTCTATCTGCCGTTTTTGATGCGCTTTACATCGACGCATCGGTGGCCGCGCAGGTTCGCACGATAAGTGAGAAAACCCCGCGCTAATGAGCGCATTATCTCATTTATGAAAGCGTCCTGAAATCTGGCTCATTGGCTCCTGTAACGAACGGAGCCAATCATGCCCGAGACATATCTTAGAGATACTGACTGCGCCGCGCGTTACGGTATCTCGCGCAATACAGTCTGGCGGTGGCAGCGCGAGCGCACCGACATGCCGCAGCCGGTGCGCCTTTCGGCGGGCTGCACCCGCTGGAAATTGTCCGACCTGATCGCGTGGGAGCAAGTCCGCGCTGAGACGGCGGCATGAGCGGCATTCCCTTCAACATCTTCCCTGTCGGCGCTGACAAGGCTCCGCTTGTTGCGGGCTGGCAGGATAAGGCCACCCGCGACGGCTACACTATATCGCAATGGGAGGCCCACGGGGCTGTCGCATGGGGCATCCCATGCGGGGAGGCCAACGGCCTGTTCGTGATCGACTTGGACGTGGACAAGGCCACGGGCGAGCCGATGGGCGAGGCCAGCTTGAAGGCTCTGCCCCGCTATGCCGGTCTGCTGGATCATGCGAACGTCCACACGCCATCAGGCGGGCGGCACGTCTATTGCCAGCACTTTGACGGAGGACGCAACACCACGTCCAAGATCGGCCCCAAAATCGACACGCGCGGACAAGGCGGCTATGTGGTCGCGCCCGGATCGTTTGTCGAGGGCGGTTCCTATCTCGGCCACTTCCCTGAGAGGTTGCCCCCGGTTCCCATGGGTCTGCGGGCGATGCTGCTGCACACGCCCCCGGCACCGGCCCGCACCTTCGACCGACTGACGCCCACGGGCGAGGTGGAGGAACTGCTGACCCACATCCCTGCGGACCTGCCTTATCAGGGCTGGGTTTCGATCCTGATGGCCTTGCACGACCGTTTCAACGGCTCTGACGAAGGTCTCGCCCTGGCGGATCGGTGGAGCGCGACCGGCGCGAAATATCGCAAGGGCGAGGTTGCCGCCAAGTGGCGCAGCTTCAAGCGCACTGGCGTGACATGGGCCACGGTTCCGGCGCTGGCCCGTCAGAACGGGGCTGACCTTTCCGACATTGCGCGGAGGTGGACGGCATGACCGTGATTAACCTCAACATGAACGCTTCCCGCGCGTCCGAGATCGAAACCCGCCTTGTCAGCTTGTCGGCAATCGAGGCGGTTCTGACCAACAACTATATGGTCAAGGGGTGGCTGGATCGGAATTGCCTGTCGATGCTCTACGGGCCGTCCAATGCGGGCAAGACGTTCGTCGCGCTCGACATAGCCATGCACATTGCGGCGGGTAGCGAATGGCGTGGGCGGCGAGTGAACGGCGGGCCGGTCTTATACATCGCGGCTGAGGGCGGCGCGGGCATCCGTAACAGACTGGCCGCGATCAAGCGCGACAAGCCCGACTTGGCGTCCGCACCCTTCACCCTGTTGCCTGTCGGGCTGGACCTGCACGGCCAAGGCGATGCAATGGCCGTCTGCGAGATCATGCCGGACGCCGACCCGGCGCTTGTGGTGATCGACACCTTGGCCCGGTCTATGGGCAGCGGCGACGAAAACACCGCCAAGGATGCGGCCATGTTCGTGCGCAACTGCGACCTAATTCGTGAGGCAACAGGCGCTCACGTCATGGTGGTGCATCACACTGGCAAGGATGAAGACCGAGGCGCGCGCGGTTCCTCTGCGCTCCGGGCGGCGGTGGATAACGAAATCCAAGTTACCGCAAGCGGCGAGATCATATCTCGCAAGCAACGGGACCAAGAACCGCCTGACCCTCTGTATTTCACGCTGCGGTCTGTGGTGCTGGGCGACGATGAAGATGGTGACAGCGTGACAAGCGCGGTGGTGGATGCAGCCGAGCCGCCCACGAAGGAACGAAAGCCGCTGACCGGCAAGAACGAGGTGGCGATGGCGGCGCTCAGCGACGCTCTGCGCGACCACGGGGAGGCCAAGAGCGGCAACCTGTATCCGTCCAATCGCAAGGTGGTGCATGTCGATCATTGGCGGGAAGCCTGTGACGCCCACGGGCTGACCAATGGCATCAGCGATAGCTCTGCGCGCGTGGCGTTCAAACGGGCCAAAGACAAGCTGATGGACTTGGACGCGGTGCGCGAGTGGAGCGACCACGTTTGGAGGGTTCACGATGAGGATTGACCGTTACAGCCGTTACAGCCGTTACAGCCCGTTACTGTGCGTTACATGTTCGGGACAGAGTTACCGTTACGAACGTTACACACCCCTATGGGGTGTAACGGGTGTAACGCTGTCGAGGTGGCCGCTGATCTGGTGCCAATGCCCCGCTTTCTGTGCAGACGTGTAACCGACCGCCCAACTGTTCCGTTCTCTCTCCGAAAAAAATTCGGGGTTGGGCAGCGAGTCATCGCAGAGCGGAGGTGTCTCTTCGCACTGTGGAGCCTAGGAGCCAAAGTTCACAATAAGCAATGCTCCAACAACAGCACCGATAATTGCAGAAAGACCGCCAACTCCAGTGGAAATCCATGTAGTTTTCTTCGCCAAATCCTCGGCGGCTTTTTCTGTTCGGCGATCCAGCTCCATTTTCGCAAAATTGGACCGCCTGCCGCCCTTCTTTGGATATGGGTGTATCGTAAAGAGCAATGTCACGGCGCAATCTCGCGGTGGTCATCTGTCTCAAGCGATCCGCGAGCGCCTCTTCGCCGTGCACCGGTTCAGGTTGCCCCTTGTAGTTAAAGACGTGGTAGGTTTCGGACTTGTCCATAGCTCTTCCCTAGTCCCTTTCGAGCAATACGAACAGGAAACTCGCACAAACCGTTCCAAGCCTGCAATCGGCCATATCGAAACACCCGGACTGCGGCATAGTTCAAAAGGTGAGGCGGTCTGATGGCGCGGGCATCGAAAGAGGCATCGGCCGCTCTGCGCTTTCTGTCGCGGCTCACGGTTCCCGAGGGGCGCACGGCCGGGAAGCGGTTGAAGCTGGCGAGCTATCAGAAAGACTTTGTTCGCGGGGCCTTCGCCAAGGGCACGGCCGTGGGGCTGCTGTCGATCGGTCGCGGCAACGCGAAAACGGCGCTTTCATCGGGCCTGTCGCTGGGGCACCTGATGGGCGAGATCGCGCCCCAGCCCAAGCGGGAAATCATCTTCGCGGCCCGCAACCGGGATCAAGCCAAGATCGCGTTCGGCTTTCTGGTCGGGTTCATCGAGGGGCTGACCGAGGAAGAACAGGAACAATTTACGATCCGACGCGGCTCCAAGCTGGAGGTGGAGACGGCCGAGAATGGTGGCGGGCTGGCGCGCGTGATCGCGGCGGACGGCAAGTCGATCCTGGGCGGCGCTCCGACGCTGGCAATCCTTGACGAACGGGCCGCATGGGAAAAGGAAAAGGGCGACAATCTCGAAAACGCAATTTTGTCCGGTCTGGGCAAAAGAGACGGCCGGGCGCTGATTATCTCGACCAGTGCGCCGGATGATGCGAACACCTTTTCCCGGTGGCTGGATGAACCGCCACCCGGCAGTTACGTGCAGGAACACCGGCCGGAGCCGGGCTTGCCGCCCGACGATCTGGAAAGCCTGCTTATCGCCAATCCCGGCGCGCGGCAGAATATCGGCTCGACCCCGGAATGGCTGATTGCGCAGGCCCGGCGGGCGATGGCGCGGGGCGGTTCTGCGCTGTCATCGTTCCGCAATCTCAACAGAAACGAGCGTGTCGCGTCCGACGATAGGTCGGTGCTGGTGACAACGGATGAATGGCTTGCGGCCGAGGTCGCGCCCGATGCTCTGCCCGAGCGGGCCGGGCCTGTCGTGCTGGGCGTTGATCTGGGCGGTTCGCGCAGCATGTCGGCGGCGGCGCTGTATTGGCCCGAGACGGCGCGGCTTGAATGCGTGGCAGCCTTCCCCATGAGGCCGGGCCTTGCGGATCGTGGCGCGGCTGACGGCGTGTCGGGCCGCTATGTCGAGATGAGCGACCGGGGCGAGCTGGTGACAATGGGCGACACGACCGTGCCCGTTGACCGCTTCCTTGCGGACGTTGTGGCGCTTCTGGACGGGCAGGCACCGGCCGCAATCGTGGGCGATCGTTTCCGCCATGCCGAGTTTGTCGAGGCGCTGCGCGGGGCCGGGCTGGAGCGTGTTCCCTGCGTTTGGCGCGGAATGGGCTGGCGCGACGGCTCCGAGGACGTGGAGCGATTCCGGCGCGCGCTGTTCGAGGGCAAGGTGCGCACCCTGCCGTCGCTGCTGCTGCGCTCCGCCTTCGCTGATGCAATCACAATCGTTGACCCGGCGGGCAATCACAAACTGGCAAAGGGCCGCTCGACCGGCCGGATCGACCCAGCGGCGGCAACCGTCCTGGCCGTGGCGCAGGGCGTTCGGATGATCGGCGCACCGAAAAGCAAAGGAGGGCGGATCGCATGGACCTGACCGCAAGAGCAAGCCGGATCATCGCGGCGCAAGGGCGCGCGGTGACGCTGAAACGCGAGGCACCGGGCGGCACAGATGCTTTCGGCGGCACGTTGCCGGGCACGGTGACGGACTATCCCGCTACGGCCGTAACGGCGCGCTACAGCGAAGAATTGGCGGCGCTGGCCGGTGGGCTGCTGGAGGTGGGCGACCTGCGCCTGTTCATGGCGGTGGACGTAGCGGTGACACCGCAACCCGATGACCGCGTGACGGCCGAGGGCGAGGATTACCGCGTGGTGCGCGTCTCGCCTGTCGGGACGGCGGGCGCGGCTCACTACTACGACATGCAGGTGCGGCGTGACCCGGCGGTATAGCAGGCATATCACGCGCGGCCCGCGCTGGCGGGCGTTGCGGCTGGAGGCGCTGCGCCGTGACGGCTGGGCCTGTGTGGACTGCGGCGGCCGTCAGCGGCTGGAGATCGACCATATCGAGCCGGTGCGCACCGCGCCCGAACGCGCCTTCGACCTGACCAATCTGCAAACGCTCTGCGCGTCCTGTCACACGCGCAAGACCCGAATTGAGTGCGGGCATCCCGTTCTCAGTCCCGAGCGCCAGCAATGGCGCGACCTGCTGCACACGCAGCAAAAACCTACCGAGCACGAAAGGAAATCCGATGCTTGAATCGAAGAAACTGGAGCTTCGCCGCTCCGAAATCCGGCAAGAGCTGGCAACGCTGGCAGCCAAGCCGGAACCGAACGAGGATGAAGTGCGCAGCATGGAATCGCTCGACAAGGAATATCGCACGGCCGAGACCCGCTATCGCGCGGCGCTTGTGGCCGAGGATGAAGAACGGCGCGAGGCCGGGGGCGAGCTGGAAACCCGCGGCTCGAAGGAATGGGCCGAGATGCTGGGCCGCTTCGAGGTGCGCCAAGTCGCGGCGGCGCTCGACCACGGGCACCAGATCGACGGCGAAACGGCGGAGATCGTGCAGGAGCTGCGCAGCCAAGGGGCCTATCAGGGCATCCCGGTTCCTTGGCAAGCCCTGGAGCAACGCGCGGGCGAGACCATCGCCAGCGGCACCCCGGACCCGATGCAGACCCGGCCGATCATCGACCGGCTGTTCCCGCAATCGGTGGCCGGGCGCATGGGCGGGCAGATGGTCAATGTCGGGCAAGGCGAGCTGGAATATCCCGTCGCCACGTCCGGCGCGTCGGTGGGCTGGCAGGCGTCCGAGACGGGCGACGTGGCAAGCCCGAGCGCCTACGCCACGACCGACAAGCCGCTTGCGCCTGACAACACGCTGGGCGTCCAGATGCGCATCACGCGCAAGACCCTGAAACAGTCGGGCGCGGCTCTGGAGCAAGCAGTGCGCCGCGACATGAACGGCGCGATTGCGCAGGAAATGGATCGCGCGGCCTTCCTGGGCGCGGGTTCGAGCGGCGAGCCGCTGGGCGTGATCGCGGGCGCTTCGACCTACGGCATCACCGAGACGGCCGTTGACGCGGCGGCGGCGTGGGCGGCGTTCCGGTCGGCGGTGGTGCGGTTCATGACGGCGAACGCGGCGGGCAGCCCCGACGCGGTGCGCCTGCTGATCCGGCCCGAGGTCTGGGACGCGATGGACGGCACCTATATCGACACCGGCACGGGCGTGACGGAATGGGACCGGCTCACCCGCAACATTCCGGCGGGCAATGTCGCCATGTCTCCGAACGCGCTGGCCGATCCGACCGGCAGCCCGGCGGCGTCCAATGCGCTGCTGACCACGAACGCGGGCGGCGTGTCGCCTTTCTTCGTGGCGACGTGGGGCGCGGTCGATCTGATCCGTGATCCCTACACCGACGCGGCGTCCGGTGGCCTGCGCCTCACGGCGCTTGCGACGATGGACATCACGGTTGCGCGGGCCGCGCAGCTCGAAGTCCTGACGGGCGTCCAGTGATGCTCTGGGGCGGTGTAGCAGGCGGCGGGCTGGAGCTGCGCCGCCTTGACGGGGGGCGCGTTCGCATTGCGGGCGCGTTCCCCTACGGTTCGCCTGCCGAGCTGGGACGGGGGCGCGTGGAGGTTATCGCTTCCCGCGCCTTCGCGGCCCGGCTGGAGGCTGGCGAGGATATTCACCTTCTGAGCGGGCACGACTTCGAGAAACCGCTTGCCAGCCGCGCAGCGGGCACGCTGGAGCTGCGCGACGGTGACGACGCGCTGAGCTTCGAGGCGACAATCGCGCCCGAGACGACATGGGCGCGCGACTTCCTGGCGGCGCATGACGCGGGGCTGATCCGGGGCCTATCGCCCGGCTTTCGCGTCTCGCCCGATGGCGAGCGGATCGAAGCCCGGTCGGGCGTTGTGCGGCGCACGATCACGGCGGCGGACCTGTTCGAGCTGAGTGCGGTCACGCGGCCCGCCTATGACGGCGCGCAGATCGAGGCGCGGAATTGGAACGCGACCGAGGCGGCACCCGATGACGGGCTGCGCCGGGCGCTCAATCGCTGGAGGGCATGATGGAGATTTTGCAACGCGACGAGGCCGTGCCCGCGTCCTATCCGGCGGTGCCGTCCGGGCTTTCGACGGCGGCGATGCTGCTGGACGCGGCGGCGCTCTGGGCGCGGATCGAGGCGCACACGGCGCACCGCTTCACAACGCGCGAGGTGGTCTGGACGGTGGAAGGGCCGGGCGAGTTTGTGCCCGATCTGCAACCCGCCGCAATCACGGCGCGCGAGGTCTGGTACGGCGCGGCATGGATCACGGCGAGCCTGTCGGACGGGCCGCTAAGCGGCGTTCTGCTGGCCGGTGAAGGGCCTTACCGGATCACGGCGGACGTGGGGGCGGCGGTGACGTGCCCGCGCCCGTCTCCGAGGCTTACAGGCGCTTGGCCGAGTATCTGGCCGAGGATGGCAACCCGGCGGGCGCGTCCAGCTACAGCTACCGGCTGGGCGACGTGGAAGAAACGACACAACGCAGCCCGGCGCATGTCGCGCGGGCGCTGCAAAACTCAGGCGCGGCCGATCTGCTGCGCACGTTTAGGAGGGCCTGACAATGGGTATTCTCGACATATTCAAGCGCAAGGCACCGGAAACGCGGGCGAGCGCGTCGGGCTTCACGGCCGAAATCATGTCGGCGCGCGAAAGCTATATCAGCGGGCGGCGCGGGCTGGCCGAGCTGACCGCGACGGCGCAAACCTGCGTTTCCCTATGGGAAGGCGCGATGACGCTGGCCGAGATCAACGGAACCGAGCTGATCGGGCGGCGCGTGCTGGCGATGGCCGGGCGCAGCCTGGCGCTGCGCGGTGAAGCGGTGTTCCTGATCCGCGACGACCGGCTTGTGCCCGTATCGGATTGGGATTTGTCCACCCGCGACGGCGAGCCGCGCGCCTATCGGCTGAGCGTGTCGGAAGCGGGCGGCGGGCGCACGCAAACCGCCCTGGCGGGCGAGGTGCTGCACCTGCGCATCGGATCCGATCCGGTCGCGCCCTGGCTGGGCGTGGCACCGCTCAGGCGGGCGCAGCTCACGGCCGGGATGCTGCACGCGGTCGAGACGGCGCTTTCCGAGGCTTTCGAGAACATGCCGCTTGGCTCTCAGATCGTGCCTTTTCCCGAAACCGAGGATACCGACCTGACCAAGCTGGCGCGGGGCTTCAAGGGCGCACGCGGCAAGCTGCTGTTGCGGGAATCGGTGCAGGTGACGGCGGCGGGCGGGCCTGCCCCTGCGCAGGACTGGAGGCCAAGCGACGTAACCCCGGGCCTGAGCCGGGCCATGACGCGCGAGACGCTCACAGCGGCGCGTGACAGCGTGTGCGGGGCGTTCGGCGTCCTGCCCGGCTTGCTCTACAACGCGACCACGGGGCCGCTTGTGCGGGAAGCACAGCGCCACCTTGCGCAATACACGCTCCAGCCGGTCGCGGCGCTGCTGGCCGAGGAAGCAACGGAAAAGCTGGGCCAGCCGGTCGCGGTGGACGTGATGCAGCCGCTCCAAGCGTATGACGCGGGCGGGCGTGCTCGAGCCGCAGCTAGTATAATTCAGGCGCTCGCGCAGGCTAAAGAGGCAGGCGTCGATCCTGACACGGCAATGAAGCTGGTGGGATGGGAGGACTAGGCACCATGCTTTTTTTTGATTTCGGAAAATAATTTGGCCGCTGAGGCCGCCAGCTTAGCGCGAGCCTTGGAGAGATCGGCTTCGAGGCTGTCGCCGGGAGCCAGCTTTTGCCGACTCAAAGCCAAATATTCGTGCAGCTGACTTTGAAAGTCTCGCGCATCAATGTCTTCTGACGCAAAAATAGAAACAATAACAAGGGCTTGAGACTCAACTTTCCGAGACCAAACGAATTTCTCGAACTGTTCGCCTGATAAATTGCCTTCCTTGACCCGTAACAAATCCCGATAGACGACGGCTTGGTTTTCGGCTTCTTCGTCAATGGTTCGGAGGCAATCACATAGAAGAGCCTTAAGCTCGGCACCAACGTTACGCCTATGCTCGCGTGACGAAGACAAGTATTTGTCCACTATCGGAGCGATAATCGCAATCAAAGTGCCAAGAGATGTGATTACCAGGGCAATGTCCCGGATCTCCATCAGAACCGTCTCCTTCTGAGAACGAACCACCATCGCAGAAAACATATCTGGCTCGTCGTATGCAACGACGCTTGCAGAGTTGGCGGGTAGGATGTTTCCGACCGTCCGCTTAATCCATCTAAGCCATTGGTTTTCAGACATAAAATTGGATGGAATGGCGGAGAGACAGGGATTCGAACCCTGGGACCCCGTGAAGGGTCAACGGTTTTCGAGACCGCCCCGTTCGACCACTCCGGCACCTCTCCGCGATAGGGGCGCGTTTACTGCCGTTTGACCGCAGAGGCAAGGGGGCGGGTTTGTTTCTGGACAGAATTTTCCTCGGGTCGGGGGCAATCGCCGTGCAGGGAAGAGGAAAGGATGTGGTGACACTCGGTATCGTATCGTTTTGGGGTGCGCTGCGACGCGCCTTGGGGTCATGGGGAAACAAAGCGTGCCTCGCGTGCGGTCGCGGTGTCCTGCTGGCCGTGGCAGTTTCCGTCACCATGCCTGCCAGTGCCGCCGCAAGCGATATCGGGCGTCTGGTCGAGCACCTGCGGATCGCCGATACGGTCGAGATCATGCGCGAGGAGGGGCGTGCTTATGGCCGGGACATCGCGCGCGAAATGTTTCCGGATGCCGACCCGGACGCCTGGGAGGCCGTCGTCGCGCGTATTTACGACGGCGAAAAGATGCGGGACCTGATCGTGGATCGGCTAGACGAGGCTTTGGCTGCCACCGACCTTGAGCCTTTGCTTGTCTTCTTCGGATCGGAAACCGGGCGGAAAGTTGTCGCGCGCGAACTGGCGGCGCGGCGTGCCCTGCTGGCGCCGGGCGCGGAGGCCGCGGCGCTGGACACCTATGACGAAATGCGCGCCTCCGGCGCGCCCTTGCTGGTGCAGATCGACCGTATCATCGATGACAGCGACCTGGTCGAGCTGAACGTCATGGGCGCGCTGAACGCGAATCTGATGTTCTATCGCGGACTGGCCGACGGTGGTGCCTATGACCTCGCGGAGGCCGACATGATCGCTGATGTGTGGTCGCAGGCGCCGAGCCTGCGCAGGGATACCGAACAATGGCTTCATGCTTTTCTGTTGACGGCGTATCGCCCCTTGGCGCCCGCGCGTCTGGAGTCTTATGTCACGCTTTATCGCACGCCCGAGGGCCGTGCGCTCAACCGCGCGATGTTTCTTGCCCTCGACGAGATGTATGACGAGATTTCCTATCTGACGGGTCGTGCCGTGGCGCGCTACCTGCGCAGCCGCAAACTGTGACCCGTTTGGCATGCGGCAGACCCCTTGACTTCGCGCGCCGTCTTGTCGATAAGCACGCATCCCGGCGAGCCTCGGCTCGCGCGGGCAGTGGAAATGTCGCCCCGCACGGGGCGCGCGGTCCGAGGCGGCGCAGGCCGAAACACCCGTTGAGGGGGCCACAGGACGCGGAAGATGAAAGGAAATGCAGGATGTTTGCGGTCCTCAAGACCGGCGGCAAGCAATACAAGGTCCAGTCCGGCGATATGCTGCGGGTGGAAAAGATTGCGGCGGATGCCGGTGAGAAAGTTCAATTCAACGAGATCCTGATGCTGGGCGGTGATGCGCCCGTCGTGGGGACGCCGCTGGTTGATGGCGCGGCCGTGCAGGCCGAGGTTGTCGATCAGGTCAAGGGCGACAAGGTCATCCACTTCGTCAAGCGGCGTCGCAAGCACGGGTCACAGCGTACCAAGGGGCACCGCCAGCAACTGACCGTGCTGCGCGTGACCGAGATCCTCGAGAAGGGCGCCGACGCGTCGGGTGTCAAGGCGGCAATCGGCGCCGGGTCGGCCCCGACTGCGGCCGAAGACGCGCCTGCTGCGAAACCTGCCAAGAAGGCGGCGGCTAAGAAAGCGGCACCCGCCGCGGGCGGTGCCGACGACCTGAAAAAGCTGTCGGGCGTCGGGCCCGCGCTGGAGAAGAAACTGCACGAGGCCGGCGTGACCAGCTTTGTGCAGATCGCGGCATGGAGCGACGCGGACATCGCCGACATGGACGAAAAGCTGTCGTTCAAGGGCCGGATCGAGCGTGAAGGCTGGGTCGATCAGGCCAAGGAACTGGCCAAGGGCTAAGGAGAGACGATATGGCACACAAGAAAGCGGGCGGTTCATCCCGTAACGGGCGCGACTCTGCCGGGCGCCGCCTTGGCGTCAAGAAATACGGTGGCGAATCCGTGATCCCAGGCAACATCATCGCGCGCCAGCGCGGCAACAAGTTCTGGCCGGGGCAGGGCGTTGGCCAAGGCAAGGATCACACGATCTTTGCCACCGCCGAGGGCGCCGTGAAATTCCACAAGGGGCTGAAGGGGCGTACCTTCATTTCCGTGCTGCCAGTGGCGGAGGCCGCGGAGTAAGCCGACCTTTGGATTATCGGAAAATCGGGGGATCGGCAGAAACGCCGGTCCCCCTTTTCTGTCGATGACGGGTCTCCGGCCGCGCCCGCGATTTTCGCCGCCAAGCGCGCGGCGCCCGGCGCCACGTTGAGGGTCCTTTGTCTGGGAAAGGAGAGGACACTTGAAACCCGAAGAGATTGCGAGCCAGCCCGAGATCGCGACGTCGCGTTTCACGCTGCGCCCGCTGCGCCCGTCCGACGCCGGCCTGATCGATCTGAATGCAGGCGACAGCCGGGTGGCCCTGAACACGTCATCCATTCCGCATCCGTTGCCGCCGGGCAGTACGGAAGCGTTGATCGCGCGGGCCAATGCCGGGGACAGGATCGAGGATGTCTGGGCCATGGATGGCACGAAGTCCGGCGGCTCGGAGGTGATGGGGCTCATCGGGTTGACCCGGATCGACCGGGACAGCGCCGAGGTCAGCTTCTGGGTCGCCCCCGCCCACTGGAACACGGGGATCGCGTCGGACGCGCTTGCCGCGCTCGTATCGGCCAACCCGCTCGGTAACCGCGTGATCTTTGCCAGCGTGTTCCATGACAATCCGGCTTCCGCCCGCGTCGTGACGAACTGCGGCTTTGCCTATCTTGGCGATGCCGAGGCTTTTTCGGTGGCACGAAATGCCAATGTACCGATATGGACATATTCGCTGAAACTGGAGTGAGCCCGCAAGGGCGCTTTGAAAAGGACGACCCATGAAGTTCCTCGATCTCGCGAAGGTCCAAATCCGCTCCGGATCGGGCGGCAATGGGTGCATCAGTTTCCGCCGGGAAAAGTACATCGAGTACGGTGGGCCCGATGGCGGTGACGGCGGGCGTGGCGGCTCCGTCTGGGCCGAGGCGGTTGACGGTCTGAACACGCTGATCGACTTTCGCTACCAACAGCATTTCTTTGCGCAGAACGGTCAGCAGGGGATGGGCAAGCAGCGCACCGGCCGCGATGGCGAGGACGTCGTGCTGCTTGTGCCGGTGGGCACCGAGATCCTTGACGAAGACCGCGAAACCGTCATCGCCGACATGACCGAAGTTGGCCAGCGCGTGGAACTGGCGCGCGGCGGCAATGGCGGTTGGGGCAACCTGCATTTCAAGACCTCCACGAACCAGGCCCCGCGACGCGCGAATCCCGGGCAGCCCGGGGTGGAGCGGACGCTCTGGTTGCGGCTGAAGCTGATTGCCGATGTCGGGCTTCTGGGCTTGCCGAACGCGGGAAAATCCACCTTCCTTTCGGCTACCTCGAATGCCCGCCCCAAGATCGCCGATTACCCCTTTACCACGCTGCACCCCAACCTTGGCGTTGTCGGTGTCGATGGTGTCGAGTTTGTCGTTGCAGACATCCCCGGCCTTATCGGCGGTGCGCACGAGGGCCGGGGGCTGGGTGATCTGTTCCTCGGGCATGTTGAACGCTGCGCGGTGCTTTTGCACCTTGTCGATGGCACGTCGGAAACCATCGGCGAGGACTACCGCATCATCATCGGGGAACTCGAGGCCTACGGCGGCGATCTGGCGGACAAGCCGCGCGTGACGGTTCTCAACAAGATCGACGCCCTTGACAACGGGGAGCGCGCGGCGGCGCGCGAGGCGCTGCAGGAGGCCAGTGGCGGCGAGGTGTTGATGATGTCCGGCGTGGCGCGCGAAGGCGTGACCGAGGTGTTGCGCGCCCTGCGCCAGAAGATCGACGAGGACAGGCTGCGCCGCAAGAGCGACGATGAAGAGCCCGTGCCATGGCAACCCTGAGCGACGCCAAGCGTCTGGTCATCAAGATCGGATCGGCCCTGCTGGTGGACCGGGAGACCGGCGCGTTGCGCAAGGAGTGGCTTCAGGCGCTTGCCGACGACGTGGCCCGGCTGCGTGCGCGGTGGGCGGACGTGATCCTTGTGTCGTCGGGGTCGATCGCGCTTGGTCGCGGCGTTCTCGGGTTGCCGGCGCGCGAACTGACCCTTGAACAGAGCCAAGCCGCCGCGGCGGTCGGCCAGATCAAGCTGGCTGGCGCCTACGAGGCGGCGCTGGCCCGGCACGGTCTGAAGGCCGCGCAGGTGCTTGTCACGCTGGAGGACAGCACCGACCGACGCCGCTATCTGAACTCGCGCGCGACGCTTGAACAACTGCTGTCACTGGGCGCGGTGCCGATCGTGAACGAGAACGACACGGTGGCCACCGATGAAATCCGCTATGGCGACAACGACCGGATGGCGGCGCAGGTGGCCGTGACGGCCGGGGCCGATCGGCTGATCCTGTTGAGCGACGTTGACGGTTTCTACTCGGGCAATCCCGCGCAGGACCCCGGCGCACGGCGCTTCGACGTGATCGAGGCGATTACCCCCGAGATCGAGGCAATGGCGGGCGATGCCGGCTCGGGCCTCAGCAAGGGGGGCATGAAGACCAAGCTGATGGCGGCCCGGACGGCCACCGCGGCCGGTTGCGACATGGTGATCACCGAAGGGTCGGTTCTCAACCCGTTGAGCCGGCTGGAAAACGGCGCCCCGGCGACGTGGTTCATCGCGCAGGGCGACCCGCAGCAGAAGCGCAAGCAGTGGATCGCGGCGATGAAGCCCAGAGGCCGGATCACGGTCGATGACGGCGCGGCGCGCGCGTTGCAAGGGGGCAGCAGCCTCCTGCCGGCTGGCGTGACCGACGTTGCCGGTCGTTTCGAACGCGGAGACCCGGTCGAGGTGGCAGGCCCGGGTGGGCGCGTGCTGGGGCAGGGGCTCACGCGGTATGACGCCACCGATGCCGGGCTTATACGGGGCCTGCGGACCGCGGAGGTCGAACGGGTGCTGGGGTACCCGGCACGCGGCCCGCTTATTCACCGCGATGACATGGCGTTATGACGGCCCGGGATGGTAGACTGAGAGCGCGATACGAAGGACAACTGCGATGAAAGACTTCGACAACATCCGGGACCTGATGGCCGAGATCGGGCAGCGGGCGAAAGACGCGGCGGCGGCGCTTGCCGTGGCGAGCCCGCAGGCCAAGCGGCGGGCACTCGAGGCGGCGGCCGACGCTGTCTGGAGCCGTCGGGCCGATATCATGGCCGCGAACGAGCAGGACATGGCGGCAGGCCGGGAAAAGGGGCTGTCGGCGGCGATGTTGGACCGGCTCATGATGGACGAGGCGCGGGTTGGCGGCATCGTCGAAGGATTGCGTGCCGTGGCCGCGCAGGACGATCCGGTGGGCGAAGTACTGGCCGAGTGGGACATGGAAAGCGGCCTGCATATCCGCCGTGTACGGACCCCGCTGGGGGTTGTTGGCGTGATCTATGAAAGCCGGCCGAACGTCACCGCCGATGCGGGCGCGCTGTGCCTGAAATCGGGCAACGCGGTGATCCTGCGCGGCGGGTCGGAAAGTTTCCACTCCTCCGCAGCCATCCATGCCTGCCTGACCGATGGTCTGCGCGCGGCGGGGTTGCCGGAAGACGCCATTCAGCGCGTTCCCTCGCGCGACCGCGCGGCCGTGTCGGAAATGCTGGCGATGGTGGACGTGATCGACGTGATCGTGCCGCGCGGCGGCAAAGGTCTGGTCGGTCTTGTCAAGCGCGAGGCGCGAGTGCCCGTTTTCGCCCACCTTGAAGGAATCGTTCACGTTTATCTGGACAAGGATGCCGACCCTGAAAAGGCGCTGAGGGTAGTCATGAACGCCAAGACCCGCCGCACGGGCATCTGCGGGGCGGCCGAGTGCCTGCTTATCCATCGTGACATCGTGGATACGATCGGGCAGGGCATCATCCGCGCGTTGATGGATGGCGGCGTCGAGGTCCGCGCCGACGAGACGTTGCAGGCGATCGGGGGCACGCGGGCCGCGGACGAGGATGACTGGGGGCGCGAATACCTTGATAATGTGATTGCCGCCCGGGTTGTCGGCGACATTGACGCGGCCATTGCGCATGTGAGGCGCCACGGTTCCGGCCACACGGATTGCATCGTGACCGAGAACGACGCCGCGGCGGCGGATTTCTTTGCCCGGCTGGACAGCGCGATCCTGATGCGCAACGCCTCCACGCAGTTTGCCGACGGCGGCGAGTTCGGCATGGGGGCCGAGATCGGCATCGCGACGGGAAAGATGCATGCCCGCGGTCCCGTCGGGGCGGCGCAACTGACCAGCTTCAAGTACCTTGTCGAAGGGGACGGGACGGTGCGGCGCTAGAATTCCAGCACGAGTGCGTTTTCGGTGGTCCTGTGGCGGCCGCTGCGCCCCTTCCGGGCCAGCAGGCGCGGTAGCAGCGCGAACTGGACGTCGGTCGGCGAGAGTTCCTGCGCCGCGTCGTCGCCCGAGATCAGGTGCCACGGGGCGCTTTCGAAGCTCAGGCGGTCTGCCCGCGCCGCGATGGTCCAGTGGTCGGCGCCGTGGCCGATAATTTCCAGTCTTCCGCCGTAGGCAAGCGCACGGTCGACGCAAAGCGTGCCCAGCATCACGAGTTGCGCCGTCGACCTTGGAAAATCGCCCGTGGCGCGCCAGCACACCTCGGTTCTTCCGCCCCGGTAGACATCGCGCAGGATGCTGGCCATGGTGTCGCTGCTGACATGCTGTTGCGCATCGGGGGTGCCGAACGCAAGCCTGAAGAGACGTATGAGAGCTCCGGCATTGGCCGCGCTTTCATCAACAAGTGCCATTTCGGGGCTGTCGGGCATGCCGCCCAGCCGTATCAATTCCATTCCGTTGGCCACGGCCCCCACCGGGCTGATAAGGTCATGACAGATACGGGAACCGATCAGGGTGGCGAGGTCATCGTCATAAGATGCCAAGGTTGTCTCCGGTGAATGAAAGGATGAGGAAGATGACGACGATGAATTCGATACTGACGCCTGGAATGCTGGTGCGGCATCCGGATCGGCCGGACTGGGGCACCGGGCAGGTACAGTCGAACGTCGGCGATCGCATCACGGTTAATTTCATCGAAGCAGGCAAGGTCGTGATTGATGGCAGCCGCGTGGAACTCATGCTTACCGGTGATGATGAATAAGGGTTAATGAATTGTTAATACAACCTAGGGTTTAAAAAAATTTCAGAGGCGGAGCCTTTGCCAATCGCGGCGACTGTGCCTAGAACGTGCCGGTCACCTCTATCGGAATTGAACCATGACACCTGATCCGTCCCCCTTCTGTGCCAGGCTGGCGATGACCGAGGATGAGCGCCGCGCCGCGCAAGCGCTGCGGTACCGGGTTTTCGTCGAGGAACTGGGTGGCGACGGGCCGATGGTGGATCACGTCAACGGGCTGGAGCTTGATCGGTTTGACCGCTTCTTCGACTACTTGATCCTGATCGATCGCGAAAACGGCGATGCGGTGGTCGGGGTTTACCGTCTCCTGCGCGAGAACCAGGCCCGAAAGGCGGGGCAGTTCTATTCAGAGGATGAGTACGATCTTTCGGTTCTCAAGGGATCCGGGCGCCGCCTGCTGGAGCTGGGCCGGTCCTGTCTTGCGCCGGAATATCGCGGCGGCACGGCGATGTATCATCTGTGGAACGCGCTTGCGCGTTACGTGGCCGAGCATCGTGTGGAAATACTGTTCGGCGTGGCGAGTTTCCATGGGACGGACCTGGAAGAATTGGCGCCGGCGCTGTCGTTGCTGCATCACCGTCATCTGGCCCCCGGTTCCCTGCGCGTGCGCGCGGCGGCACCGCATTTCCAGCGGATGAACCTTATCGCGGAGGACCGGCTGGACAGGCGGGCGGCGATGCAACAGGTGCCCGCGCTCATCAAGGCATACCTGAGGCTGGGCGGTTTCGTGGGCGAGGGCGCCTATGTCGACCGCGACTTCAACACGACGGATGTCTGCCTTGTCATGGATACCAAGCGCCTGCGGAAAACGCAGAAGGACATCTATGCCAGAGGGGTCACGGTTTGAGTTACACGTGGAACCCGGAGCAGCAGGACAGGGACCTGCCGCCGGTCGGCGTCGTCGGATGGGTGCGCATCGCTGCAAGGGGCGGTGTTCTGCTGGCGCTGTTGATGATTGGCGTTCTGGCAACCCTGCTGATCCGGGTGGTCGAGCGCCCGCTTTGCGGGATCAAGAGGCCGGTGACGCCACACATCACACAGCTCTTTTGCCGCGCTTTTTTCGTGGTGCTCGGGGTGGTGTACGAAACGCGCGGCGCGCCGATGCGACAGGCCGGCGCAGTGGTTGCGAACCATTCATCATGGCTGGATATTTTCGCGCTCAATGCGCGCAAGCGCATCTATTTCGTCTCCAAGTCCGAGGTCGCGGGCTGGCCGGGCATCGGGTTTCTCGCGCGCATGGTTGGCACCGTTTTCATAGCGCGCGCGCGCAGCCGGGCCGGCGAACACACGCGCGTTTTCCGGGAAAGGTTAGGCGCGGGGCACAAGCTGCTTTTCTTTCCCGAGGGCACATCGACCGACGGGATGCGCGTGCTGCCTTTCAAGCCGACGCTGTTCCAGGCCTTTTTCGATGACGCACTTCGGGCGGACATGCACGTGCAACCGGTCACGGTGGTGTACCGCGCCCCTGCCGGGCAGGATCCGCGCTTCTACGGCTGGTGGGGGGACATGGCGTTTGCGCCGCATTTCCTTGCCGTTCTCGCGGCGGGCCGGCACGGGCGCGTGACGGTTGTCCACCACAGGCCGGTGCGGGTGGCGGAATTCGCCGGGCGCAAGGCGCTGGCCGCGGCCTGCGAGGTGGTGGTGCGTTCGGGGATGCCGCAAGACAGGCAGGGCACGTAGACCGGCAAGCATGACCTGCGACAGGCGGGTGGGCGCTCAAGCCGCCATGGCGGCCACAAGGTGCCGCAGCGCCGCGGCCGGGTCCGGTTCCCGCCAGATCTCGTCACCGATGCCGAAGAAATCAGTGACCGGGGCTAGCATCGTGATCAGTTCTGCGTCGAGCGCGCCCTCGGCCACGACGGGCAGTTCGATCATCTGCGACCACCATTCGAAAAGGTCGGGCTCGGCGCGTGTGCCGTCACCGAGGGCCGAGGCGCCGACGGGGCCGAAACTGACATAGTCCGCCCCAGCTTCGCCGGCATTCATTCCCTCGTGCCGGGACGCGCCGCAGAAACTTCCGACGATGGCATCGGCGCCGAGGGCCTTGCGCGCCTTGCGAACCGACCGGGCGCCGTCGAGCAGGTGAACACCGTCCAGACCCAGCCGTTCGGCCAGGACGACATGCGTGTCGACGACGATGGCGACGTCGCGGTCATGCGCCACCTCGCGGCAGGCATCGCCGGCGCGGCATAGCTGTGCCTCGTCATGGGTGGCCAGCGCCAGTCGCAGGCAGGCGACGGGATGCGCGTCGAGCACTCGGGCCAGCTGCTCGGGAAAGCGGCTGAGTTCGATCTCGGGCGGTGTGTTGAGGTATATCTGTGGCTGCTCGGGCTGTTCGGCCATTCTCGGGCGCTCCTATCGGTATTCGCACGGCCTGATACCGTGGAACGCGCGCTTTGGCCATTCCCATCGGACCGGGATTGCCGCGCCGCGCAGCGCGATGCCCTGTGACGATCAGCGGCCGGCGGCGCGGGCGTGAAAGACAAAGCCCAGCGTGTTGAGAAGCAGTTGCGCGGCAAGGATCGCCGTGCTGTCGGAGGGATCGTAATCCGGGGCCACCTCGACAAGGTCAATGCCGACCACCTCGTGATTGTGGGCGACGATCTGCAACAGTTCCAGCACCTCGTAATACAGGAAGCCGCCATGGCTGGGCGTGCCCGTGCCGGGGGCGATCGAGGGGCAGAACCCGTCGATGTCGATGGTGATGTAGACGCGCGCCCCTGCGGGAATGCGCGCGGCGGTGGCATCGGGCCCAAGGGTGCGGACCTGCCGTACCGAAAGGATGTCGGCCCCGCGCGCGCGGGCATCGTCGTAGCCGTCCTTGGCGGTGGAGCTGACATTGCGAATGCCAAGTTGCGTAAGGCCGCTGACATAGGGTTTTTCGGCCGCCCGGCGCATCGGGTTGCCGTGGCCGAACCGCACCCCGTGCCGTTCATCCACGAAATCGAGATGCGCGTCGATCTGCAGGATGTGGATGTCACCCTGATCGTCAAAGGCGTTGACACAGGGGATGTTGACCGAGTGATCCCCGCCGATGACCACTGGCAGGGCGGACCGCGCGAGGATCGCGCGCACGCCCGCCTCGATGTTCGCGTGGCTCTGATTGGTATCGGTATGGATCATGTCGGCATCGCCCGCATCGACGATCCGGACCGAGCCGGGAAGATACGTCACGTCGTCTTCGTGATCGTAGGCCCCGTCATGGCCGAACGAGAACAGCGTCGATGCCTCGCGCACCGCACGGGGCCCGAAGCGTGCACCGGGTCGGAATTGCGTGCCACCATCAAACGGCGCGCCAAGGATTACCGCGTCGGCATCCAGGGTGTCCCAATCGGTGACGTGGGGTCGCTTGCCGAAGGTCGAAATTCCGACGAACGGCAGGTCGAGCCGCCCTTTTTCGTGGCCGTGTCCGCCCATGATCTCCTCCGTTGCAGGTATCGGCGGGCAGTTTGGCCCCATCGGCCCCACCCGGCAAGTTACGAATTGGCCTTTTCCCCGTGGCGCATCCATGAAATAGGGAAGTGCCAAACGATCCCGGCCCAAGGAGATGCGCGATGGAGATTCGTGAGGCACTTACTTTCGATGATGTTCTGCTGGTTCCCGCGAAATCGAGCGTGTTGCCGAACACGGCGGACACGCGCACGCGCGTGACACAGAGCATTGATCTGAACATCCCGCTGCTGAGCTCGGCGATGGACACGGTCACCGAAAGCGCCATGGCGATTTGCATGGCCCAGCAGGGTGGCATCGGCGTCGTGCACCGCAACCTGACCGTCGATGAGCAGGCGCGCGAGGTGCGCCGCGTCAAGCGGTTCGAAAGCGGTATCGTCTACAACCCGGTGACACTGCGCGCGGACCAGACGCTGGCCGACGCCAAGGCGCTGATCGAGCGGTACAACTTCACCGGTTTTCCCGTGGTGGACGATACCGGGCGCGTCGTCGGGATCGTGACCAACCGCGACATGCGCTTCGCAACCTCGGACGACACGCCGGTACATGTCATGATGACCAGCGACGACCTCGCGATCCTGCAGGAGCCCGCCGACCGTGAAGAGGCGAAATCGCTCATGAAGGCGCGGCGGATCGAGAAACTTCTTGTAACCGACGCGCAAGGCAAGCTGACCGGGCTGCTGACGCTCAAGGATACCGAGCAGGCGGTTCTCAATCCGACCGCCTGCAAGGACAATCTCGGCCGGTTGCGCGTCGCGGCGGCCTCGACCGTGGGTGATGCGGGGTTCGAGAGGTCGGAAGCGCTGGTTGACGCCGGGGTCGACATGATCGTGATCGACACGGCGCATGGCCATTCCGAAGGCGTTGCCGAGGCCGTGACCCGTGCCAAGAACCTGAGCAACGAAGTACAGGTCATCGCCGGGAACGTGGCCACGGCCGAGGCCACGCGCGCCCTGATCGGCGCGGGTGCGGACGCGGTGAAGGTGGGCATCGGCCCGGGCAGCATCTGCACGACGCGCATGGTCGCAGGTGTCGGCATGCCGCAGCTGACTGCCGTCATGGACTGTGCCGCGGCGGCGGGGGACACGCCCGTGATCGCGGATGGCGGCATCAAGTTTTCCGGCGACTTCGCCAAGGCGATCGCGGCGGGCGCTTCCTGTGCCATGGTCGGGTCGATGCTGGCGGGCACCGACGAGTCCCCGGGCGAGGTCATCCTGTACCAGGGGCGCAGTTTCAAATCATACCGCGGGATGGGGTCGTTGGGGGCCATGGCGCGCGGTAGCGCCGACCGGTATTTCCAGAAGGATGCCGCCAGCGACAAGCTGGTTCCCGAAGGCATCGAGGGGCAGGTGCCCTACAAGGGATCGGCAGGCAATGTTATCCATCAGCTGCTCGGCGGGCTGCGGGCCGCCATGGGGTATACCGGTTGTGCCACGGTCGAGGAAATGCGCCGCGACTGCAACTTCGTCCGCATCACCGGTGCGGGGCTGAAGGAAAGCCACGTGCATGATGTTCAGATCACGCGGGAATCGCCCAACTATCGCATCGGCTGAGATGACGAATCACGGTTTTCGCGCCGGTTTTCGGGCGGCGGGGCACCCCTTGCCGCCCTTCAGGCTTGTTTACCCCTCGACGACCCTAGCCGATATGCCGCCTGTACACGCATCCGGGGACAAGGCCGCTTTGCCCGTGGTCCGCCGCTGTCGACCCGACGAGGGCGGCGGATGACTCCGGCTGCGCGGATTGCCGCCGCGGCGGCGTTGCTGGACGAGATACTCGCCGGCACCCCGGCCGAGGCTGCGCTGACAGGGTGGGCGCGGCGCTCCCGTTTCGCGGGGTCCAAGGACAGGGCTGCGGTGCGTGACCATGTCTATGACGCTTTGCGGTGCCGGCGTTCCTATGCCGCTCGTGGCGGGGCGGAAACCGGACGCGGGTTGATGATCGGTGCCATCAGGGTCGCGGACATGCCGCCATCCGATTTCTTTACCGGCGACGGGCATGCGCCGCCTCCGCTGTCTGCGGCGGAATCTGCCGCGGGACGCGCACCGGCGGACGGGGCCGAGTCCGCGGACATCCCTGATTGGCTATGGCCACGGCTGAAGGCATCGCTGCAAGCGGATGCCATGGATACGGCGTACCGCCTGCGAGAGCGCGCCCCGGTAATGCTGCGCGTGAATCCGCGGCGCGGCCCCGTGCAGGAGACACTGGAATCGCTGGCCGAGGATGGCGTGAGCGCTGCGCCGGCGACGATCGCGCCTCTTGCCCTGAAGGTGACGGCCGGTGCCAGACGCGTGGCGGCATCGCGCGCGTACAAGTCAGGCCGGGTGGAATTGCAGGACGGGTCGAGTCAGGCCGCGATGGCCGCGCTGGATGTGCCGGCCGATGGTCGTGTGCTCGATTATTGTGCGGGGGGTGGTGGCAAGGTTCTCGCGCTCGCCGCGGCCGCCGATGCGACATGGCACGCGCACGATGCGCACCCGCGCCGCATGAAGGATTTGCCCGAACGTGCGCGCCGGGCCGGGGTGCGGGTGAGCCAGATGGCGACGTCCGATCTTCAGCCGCGATCCTACGACCTCGTGCTGTGCGATGTGCCGTGCTCTGGCAGTGGGACGTGGCGGCGCACCCCCGACGCGAAATGGCGATTGACACCGGCGGCGTTGGCAAAGCTGGTTGAGACACAGCGTTCAATTCTGTCGCAGGCCGCCGGGCTGGTGGCGCCGGGCGGCATGCTTGCGTATTGCACCTGTTCGATCGTCGAAGAGGAGAACGAGGCTCAGGTGGCGGAGTTCGTCTCGGATGCCCCGCGGTGGCATGTCCTGTGTGAGCGTCGCTGGCCGGTATCGGATGCTGGCGATGGCTTTTTCCTGTCGGTCCTGATTGACAACTGAGCGTTTACGCGCGCAACCTGAGCGTGTTTCCATGCCCTGTTAAGCAGCCCTTAAGGCTCTTCGCCCAGAAAAGGACAGGTACGAATCGCTAACGCGGAGACCGCGCGACGTGGTGATGAAGCGCCAGAAAAACGGGGTAATGCGCCACAGTACGGCGGCCGTGCGTCCGCGGGTGATCCCGATCTCGCTGGCGGCGCTTTTGTTTGCAGTGGCAGGCTGGATCGTGCCCGATCCCTTGGCTGGCATCGCCCTTTGGGCCGTCGCGCTGATCCTGGGCCTCGTGATCTTGATCTCGTTGGCGATCGAATGGCGTCAGGGTGGCGCCGCGGCTGTCGCTCACCGGTCGGGTGAACTGCTGGATGCAGATCCCGCGCCGACGTTCCTGACCACGCCGGAGGGCCGCCTGTTGTATCACAACGCGGTCGCCGAACGCATGTTCGCCGCCGCCGCTGCCGAGACACTTGCCGATGCCCTGCGGGAGGATCTCGCAAGCCCCGCGGCGGTTCTGTACCGCCTGCAAGGCCGGGTCGACGGTACCGGCGCCGCCTGTGATGACCTCGTGACACGGCGGGGGCACCTGCGCTTGAGCGTCCACCGCAGCGCCGGCGGGCTCCTTTTTTGGCGGATCGAGAAATCCGCGGACAAGCCACAGCGCACCAACGAACCGACATCTTTGCCATTGCTGACGGTCGGGCGCCACGATGCGATACTTTTCATGAACGGTCCCGCCCGCGACCTTATCGGGGAGAGAGTGCGCAGCCTCGGCGATATCTGCCGAAAGCTACCCCTGAGGTCGGGCCAGTTCAATGACATCAACACCTCCGACGGGGTCACGGGCTGTTTCGTCGTGGAACTTGAGGGTACGGCCGGCCGGCGCGAGGTTTTCCTTATGCCCGGCGTGGCGCCAACGGAGCGAAACCCGGAAAGCTGGTCGTTCTTCGATGAACTGCCCGTGCCATTGCTGAAGCTCGCAAGAAACGGGGATGTACAGCTTTCCAACCGCCCCGCCCGTGATCTGCTGGGGGGGGAGCGCTGCGCCGGCCGACTTCTTGGCGAGATGGTGGAGGGGCTTGGCAGGCCGATCGCGGACTGGCTCGATGACGCGGCGGCCGGTCGCGGCACGGTGCATTCGGAAATCCTGCGCGTGAAGCGTGAGGACAAGGACACCTTCGTTCAGATCACGCTCAACCGGGCGCTGGAATCCGGCGAGACGGTGCTGGTTGCGGTGCTTACGGACGCCACGGAATTGAAGTCACTCGAGGCCCAGTTTGTCCAGAGCCAGAAAATGCAGGCGATCGGCCAGCTTGCTGGGGGTGTGGCGCATGACTTCAACAACCTGCTCACCGCCATTTCGGGCCATTGCGACCTGTTGTTGCTGCGCCATGACCAGGGCGACGAGGATTACGGGGACCTTGTACAGATCAACCAGAATGCCAATCGGGCTGCGGCTCTCGTGGGGCAGTTGCTGGCGTATTCACGCAAACAGACACTGCGACCCGAAAGGATGGAGTTGGGTGAATCGCTTGCGGATCTGACCCATCTTCTCAACCGCCTCGTGGGCGAGAAAGTGACGCTCTCACTCAGCAATGATCCGACACTCCTGCCGATCCGTGCGGACAAGCGCCAACTGGAACAAGTCCTGATGAACCTTGTGGTGAATGCGCGCGACGCGATGCCGGATGGCGGCGACATCGAGATCGCCACGCGCAACTTGAAGTTGCAGGAACCCTTGCGACGGGGCCGCGCTGTCGTTGCGCCGGGTGACTATGTATCGATCGAGGTCCGGGATCAGGGCATCGGAATTGCCTCGGACAGGATGGAAAAGGTATTCGAGCCTTTTTACACCACAAAGCGGACTGGCGATGGTACCGGTCTGGGGCTCTCCACGGCGTATGGGATCATGAAACAGACGGGCGGGTTCATTTTCGTGGACAGCACGATCGGCGAGGGGACGACCTTTCAGCTGCTTCTCCCCGCGTACCGGGTGGAAGATGACGAGCATGCCCACACACGGCAAACGGATGACGATCCCGCCCCACAGGCAGATGGCGTTGTCCTGCTGGTCGAGGACGAATCACCAGTGCGTGCCTTTGCCAGCAGGGCGCTGCAGTTACGCGGATACACGGTTCTGGAAGCGGAATCAGCCGAGGATGCGCTCGAACAGCTTCGTGACGAGGACCTCAAGGTGGACGTTTTTGTCACCGATGTCGTCATGCCCGGGATCGACGGGCCAAGCTGGGTCACCGAAGCTCTTGAGAAACGCCCCGAGGTCAAGGTCGTGTTCATGTCCGGATATGCCGAGGAAACCTTCGGCGACGTGCAAAAAAAGATACCCCAGTCGGTTTTCCTGCCAAAGCCGTTCTCGTTGTCGGAACTCGCCGAAACCGTCCAGAGACAGTTGAGTTGACGGTGAGCCCGGGTGTATCCGCTACCCGCTGAGCGCGCGTTGCCCCGGGTTGCGAGTCCACATTTTCAAGAAGCGTTTTCCACATGAACGCGACGCTGTCACGTACCTAATTGATGTGCGAACGTCATACTTTGTCTTGCAAGGGCGTATAGGCACCACCGTCACCGATACTTTCCCACAAACGGAATTCTCGCTCAGATTTTCGCCGCAGGCGCCCTTCGGTTTCCGGCGAAAGCGTCAGAGGCATTTCCGGCGAGGCATTGCGGATCGGTGTTTCGACCGTTGTTTGCAATCGTTCTTCCAGAAATTTCTTGAGGCCGGTTTGATCTTCGTAGCGAAAAAGATGGGTTACCGCGGTGCCGTTTCGCTGCGGCTCGAGAAACTTGGCTTGCGACCCGACATTCGCGAAGGCCGGTCGCTGTCCCTGCGTGTAAGCGGTAACGAATTCATCAAAAGTGACGTCGTGCGTTGCATTCGCCCGGCCCTGCATGAAGGGGCGCCGCCGGTACCGGTACCAACTGCCGAGCCAGCTTACAGGTTCGCGCATCACCGCGAGCAGGTCCATCTTTTCGGTGAAGAACTTCTCGACCATGGGCCGAAAGAAACGATTGTACCGGAACACCGGGGCATGCTTGAGCTCCGGTGGATCGGTGACGACAATCGCGGCATGCCTGGCGAGGGCGGCTTGATAAGCCGATGTCCCGGTTTTCGGCACGCTCAGAAAAACCAGTCTCGCTGTCGGAATTACAAGCATACTGTCTCCACGTCCCGCGTCTGTGTCATTTTTCGAGCCTCGTAAATTCATCATTAACCCTTCGACGCAAAGATGGAAACATGAACAATATTCTTGAAATGTTCTCAACCTCCCGTCATAAAGAATGGGAACAAGGGGTGAACAAGTGCGTGTTTGCCGCTTGGCACCGGGTGTGAAATAAGGACGTACACGACATGGCAACGGCAGACCTATTATCAATGGACAGCAAGAAGAACGCGGACAAGCAGAAAGCGCTCGACAGCGCTTTGGCGCAGATCGAACGGCAGTTCGGCAAGGGCTCGATCATGAAGATGGGCTCCGACAACCCCGTTCAGGATATCGAGGCGACATCCACCGGGTCGCTCGGCCTTGATATCGCACTGGGAATCGGCGGTCTGCCCAAGGGGCGGATCATCGAAATCTATGGCCCCGAAAGCTCGGGCAAGACAACGCTTGCGTTGCACTGCGTGGCGGAGGAGCAAAAGAAGGGCGGCGTGTGCGCGTTCGTCGACGCCGAGCACGCGCTCGATCCTGTCTATGGAAAGAAGCTGGGCGTTGATCTTGATGAGCTCCTGATCTCGCAGCCGGACACAGGTGAGCAATCGCTGGAAATCGTGGACACGCTCGTTCGGTCGGGCGCGGTCAGCATGGTCGTGGTCGATTCGGTCGCGGCGTTGACCCCGAAGGCCGAGCTCGAAGGCGACATGGGTGACAGCAATGTCGGTGTGCAGGCGCGTCTGATGAGCCAAGCCATGCGCAAATTGACCGGCTCGATCAGCCGTAGCAAGTGTACTGTCGTTTTCATAAATCAGATCCGGATGAAGATCGGCGTGATGTTCGGAAGCCCTGAAACAACGACGGGTGGCAACGCTCTCAAGTTCTACAGCTCGGTGCGTCTGGACATTCGCCGTATCGGGCAGGTCAAGGATCGCGATGAGGTTGTCGGCAACGCGACACGGGTAAAGGTGGTCAAGAACAAGGTCGCGCCGCCGTTCAAGCAGGTCGAATTCGATATCATGTACGGCGAAGGGATATCCAAAACGGGCGAGCTGCTGGATCTTGGTGTCAAAGCCGGTGTTGTCGAAAAATCCGGAAGCTGGTTCAGTTACGGTGACGAACGCATCGGTCAGGGCCGCGAGAACGCGAAGAACTTCCTGAAAGACAACGTCAACGTCGCGTTGGAGATCGAGGACAAGGTTCGCGCGGCGCATGGCCTGGATTTCGATATGTCGGGCGAATCGCCTGGTGGCGGAGACGACATCGTCGAGGCGTGAACGCACGCGCCCTGAACCGACGCGGCCCGGGCTTGCAAACCCGGGCCGCTGTCGGCTGTAGACATGCGGGCCGGCGCCCGATACATCGGCAGGGCTGCATGTTGCCGTGAAAGAGAGCCCAATGCCCACGCTGAACGAAATCCGCTCGACCTTCCTGGATTTTTTCGAACGCAACGGTCACGAAGTCGTGCCGAGTTCGCCGCTCGTGCCCCGCAATGATCCGACGCTGATGTTCACGAATTCGGGCATGGTCCAGTTCAAGAACCTTTTCACGGGTGTCGAGCACCGTGACTACACTCGGGCGGCCACCAGCCAGAAATGCGTGCGTGCAGGGGGCAAGCACAACGATCTCGACAACGTGGGATATACCGCGCGGCACCACACGTTCTTTGAAATGCTGGGCAATTTCAGCTTCGGCGACTACTTCAAGGAGCAGGCGATCCCGTATGCGTGGGATTTGCTGACGCGCGATTTCGGCCTCGACAAGGACAAGCTGCTTGTCACCGTTTTCCATACCGACGATGAGGCCGCGCACATCTGGAAGACATACGCGGGCCTGTCCGAGGACAAGATCATCCGCATCAATTCCGACGATAATTTCTGGTCAATGGGGGCGACGGGCCCTTGTGGGCCATGCACGGAAATCTTTTATGATCACGGGCCTGAAATCTGGGGTGGCCCGCCGGGTAGTCCGGAGGAGGACGGCGACCGGTTCATCGAGATATGGAACCTCGTGTTCATGCAGAATGAGCGTTTCGAGGATGGCAGCATGCGCGAACTGGACATGCAGTCGATTGACACCGGCATGGGGCTTGAGCGGATCGGCGCGCTTCTTCAGGGCAAGCATGACAACTATGACACCGACCTGATGCGCGCCTTGATTGAGGCAAGCGCGAATGTCACCCACCGGGACCCGGACGGGCCGGGGAATGTCCATCACAGGGTTATCGCGGATCATCTGAGATCGACGTCGTTCCTTATTGCGGATGGCGTCATGCCCTCCAACGAAGGGCGCGGCTACGTTCTTCGTCGCATCATGCGCCGTGCCATGCGCCACGCGCACCTGCTGGGTGCGCAGGACCCGGTGATGTACCGGCTGGTGCCCAGCCTCGTCGCGCAGATGGGCCAGGCCTTTCCGGAACTGGGGCGCGCGCAAGCCCTCATCGAGGAAACGCTCAATCTCGAGGAAACGCGTTTCCGGCAGACCCTGGATCGCGGGTTGCGCCTTCTCGATGACGAGCTGGACAAACTTGGCGACTCTCAGGCCTTGCCGGGTGAGGCCGCTTTCAAGCTTTATGACACCTACGGTTTTCCGCTCGACCTGACGCAAGACGCGCTCCGGGAACGCGGACGCGAGGTCGATGTGGCCGGGTTCGAGGCAGCAATGGCCGAACAGAAGGCGAAGGCGCGCGCGGCATGGGCAGGGTCGGGCGAAACGGCGGACCAGACAATCTGGTTCGACATTGCCGACGACATCGGCGCCACCGATTTTCTGGGTTACGACACTGAAACGGCCGAGGGCCAGATCAGCGCGCTTGTGCGTGACGGCAAGAAGCTGGAACGCGCCGAACAGGGCGAAACCGTTCAGATCGTTCTGAACCAGACGCCGTTCTATGCCGAGGCCGGCGGACAGGTCGGCGATACGGGGACCATTGCAACCGAGACCGGCCGGGCAAGGGTGCTTGATACGCGCAAGGTGGCCAGCGTGCACATCCACAGGGCCGAAGTCCAGTCGGGCCGTATCGAAGTGGCGACACCTGCACAGCTGGAGGTGGATCACGACCGCCGGTCATCCATCCGGGCCAACCATTCCGCGACGCACCTTTTGCACGAGGCGTTGCGCGAGGCCCTCGGCGACCATGTTGCGCAGCGGGGCAGCTTGAACGCGCCGGGCCGTCTGCGCTTCGACTTCAGCCACGCCAAGCCGCTAACCGCCGAGGAGATGACGCGCGTCGAAGACGAGATAAACACCTATATCCGTCAAAACGCGCCGGTGGAAACCCGTATCATGCCACCTGACGAAGCGCAGGAGCTTGGTGCGCAGGCCTTGTTCGGGGAAAAATACGGCGACGAGGTGCGCGTCGTCTCGATGGGCATTGACGAAGGGTCTGGCAAGGGGCTCGACGGACGGACCTATTCGATCGAGCTTTGCGGCGGCACCCATGTCCGGCAGACGGGGGACATCGGGCTTTTCGTCACCCTTGGCCAATCCGCCTCGAGCGCGGGCGTGCGCCGGATAGAGGCGCTGACGGGTGAGGCTGCTCTGCACTACCTGACGGAGCAGGAGCACCGATTGTCAGCGGTTGCAACAGAGTTGAAATCGCGCCCCGAGGACGTGGTCGAGCGCGTGCGCGCCTTGATGGATGAACGCAGGGAACTGAGCGACGAGGTTTCCCGGCTCAAGCGCGAGCTTGCCATGTGTGGCGGCACCGGCGATGGTCCGGCAGCGCGCGAGATCGACGGCATCAAGTTCATGGCGCAAACGCTCAGCGGTGTCTCCGGCAAGGAGCTGCCGCCCATGATCGACGATTTCAAGACAAGGATCGGGAGCGGTGCGATTCTGCTGATCGCGGATGCCGATGGCAAGGCGGCTGTCGCGGCCGGTGTCACGGAAGACCTGACGGGGCGGATTTCGGCCGTTGACCTTGTGCGGGCCGCGGTTTCGCAGCTCGGTGGCAAAGGTGGCGGCGGACGTCCCGACATGGCACAGGGCGGCGGCCGCGACGTTGCGAATGCGGACGCGGCCATCAAGGCTGCCGAAGACGTAATCGCGTTCTGAGGAGAAGACGTTGAGCGCCTACATCATCGCGCGGATCCATGTGCATGATCCCGACGCCTATCAGGCCTATGCGGCGCGCACGGTAGAGCTGGCCGAGAAATTCGGTGGTCGTTTCCTTGCGAAAGGCGGGGCGCAAACCCGGCTCGAAGGCAGTTGCCCCGACCGGCATGTCGTGATCGAATTTCCGGACCGACAAGCGGCCGTCGACTGGTACAATTCGGATGACTACCAAGAAATTTTGCCGATAGCCCTGTCCAGCAGCGACCGGGATATCGTGATCGTGGATGGCATCGACTGAGGAGGAGATCATGCCCGCACTCTGGATCGCGCACGTGACCGTCACGGACGAGGACGCTTACGGACAATACGCCAAGCTGGCCGGTCCGGCCATCGAGAAACACGGCGGCTGTTTCATTGCCCGGGGCGGCCGGTATGTCCAGTTGGAGGGCAAGGAGCGTCCGCGCAACGTGGTTGCAAGGTTTCCGAGCGTTGAGGCCGCCGAGGAATGTTACCATTCACCGGAGTATAAGGAAGCGCTGAGCCATGCCCGGGGCGCATCCGAGCGCGAGTTGCTAATCGTGGAAACCAGCGAATAGGGCGAGTTGCGTTCAATCGGTTTCATATCCAGTGGCCTTGAAGAAGCTGTAGCATTCCTCGTCAGTGAAGAGATCGCAGACGTGTCCAACGGCGCACCAGAGGTCGTCATAGGTCCGTGCGGCGGCGCGTCGGATCATGGCCTTGAGATTTGCGAATGCCATCTCGATCGGGTTCAGATCAGGGCTCTAGGTGTTGGAGTGATCAGAAAAGGCCCCGGTGGGGCGTTTTCCTCGAACAACGGGACAGGAACCACGCGCCGACAGCGCGCATGACCTGTGCGGCCTTTGGGCTTTTGTGCGATGAAAGATTGTCGAGGACGATCACATCGCAGGCGTGCAGGGTCGGGGCGAGCTAGATCTCGACATAAAAGCTCGAAGAGGTCGCGGTTCATCGCGCCGTTGATGACCCATGGCGCGTCAAGCCGGTCGTGGCGGAGCGCCGCTACAAACGTCTGCGTGTTGCAATGGCCGAAGGACGCGTGACGGGGCAAGCGCGCGTGCTTGGGGGACCAGCCGGTGGTCTTGGGCGAGGTCTCGTCGGTGAAACCGATGCGTGGCGACATTTTGGTCATGAACGGTTGCCGCCGTGTGATCCGGATACGGCGTGCATGCCCGACCCCGGGCCGCTTTTGCTCGACGGCTTGCAGGTCGTTCGGCGGGGATTTGAACCCCGGATCAAATCCTGACACGCCTTACCTTATGCGTCAGGCCGAGGCTGCGCAGGGTGCGCCAGACCGACACGCGATGCACCGTCAACCGGTGCTCATCGGCTATCTCCAGCACCGGATCATCCAGCGTGAGACCAGCCTTGGCCGTCTTCCGCGCCGCGATCCAGTCCCGCAGACCGGCCAGCTTGCCATGCCCGCCGCCATTGCCTTGCGCGCGCGGCCTCTTACACCACCCTCTGGGACACTATCGAAAAGATTGCATCGCGAAACTGGTGTCGCCTGCGTATGTGTGCGGGTGACGTCCGAGTGCGCCAGTGCTACATGCGCTTTAGGCGAGCTACAATTTTTGCACCCAAGATCGAAAGCATCCGGAATCTTTGCGAATGGTCTTTAATCGTGGCCGCTTCAGGATGCCAATAAACCAATGAAACAAGGGAAACATAGCATGATTGACGCCCCGCGCTTGTCCGTTGCCCCGATGATGGATTGGACGGATCGGCATTGCCGGTACTTGCACCGGTTATTGTCGCGCCGGGCCCTGTTGTACACCGAAATGGTAACGGCGCCCGCTTTGGTTCGTGGCAATGCCTTGCATCTGTTGGATTTTTCACCCGAGGAACATCCCGTCGCGCTGCAATTGGGCGGCTCCGATCCGGCAGAGCTGGCACGGGCTGCCGCGCTTGGTGCGGCGGCGGGGTATAACGAGATCAACCTTAATGTCGGCTGCCCGTCCGACCGGGTCCAGTCGGGCACGTTCGGCGCGGTCCTGATGCGTGAGCCGGGGCTGGTGACCGAATGCTGTGCGGCGATGATCGAGGCGCAGCCGAGGGAGGTCACGGTCAAGTGCCGGATCGGCGTGGACGACCAGACGCCGGAAGACGTGCTGCCGCGGTTCCTGGACCGGGTCGCCGCGGTGGGGGTTCGGCGCGTGATCATCCATGCCCGCAAGGCCTGGCTGCAGGGGCTGAGCCCCAAGGAGAACCGGGACGTTCCCCCGCTGGACTACGGCCTCGTGCGGCGGATGAAAGACGATTTTCCACGGCTTCACATCTCGATAAACGGCGGGATTTCGTCGCTGGATCAAGCGGTTGGATTTCTACAGGAGGGTCTGGACGGCGTGATGGTGGGGCGGGCGGCCTATCACCAGCCGACCGGGATCCTGAGCGCCGCGGATAGGGTCGTCTTCGCTGCGGCCGGGCCTGACAGCACGGCCGAGGGCGCCGTGCGCGCCATGCTGCCCTACATCGAGGCGCACCTGTCCGCGGGCGGGCGCCTGCACGAGGTCACGCGGCACATGCTGGGGCTGTTCGCCGGCCGACCCGGAGCGCGGGCGTGGCGGC
>NZ_JBKOTX010000041.1:0-35252 GCF_047086965.1 Roseovarius halophilus (ex Wu et al. 2025)
GGCGCCGCGGCAGGTCGCGCGGCGGCCCGCGGCACGGCCCTTGCATCTTTTCAGGGAACATCCCGCCCCTGCCCGCGATGCGCGGGCAGGTGTCAGCCCTTGTCGCGCCAGCGGTTCACGATGGGGTAGCGCCTGTCCAGCCAGAACGCCCGCGTGGACAGCCGCGTGCCCGGTGCGGACTGGAAGCGCTTGTATTCACTGGTGTAAAGCAGATGCTCGACCTTGCCGGCATCGGCCCTGTCATAGCCGGCCGCCACGCAATCGCCGATACTGCCGTCGCCATCCACCAGTATTTCCAGGATCCCGTCCAGGACCGGGTAATCGGGCAGGCTGTCACTGTCCTTCTGGTCCGCGCGCAGCTCCGCCGAGGGCGCCTTGTCGATCACGTTTGGCGGAATGACCTCGCCCGCCGGCCCGTTCATCCACGGCCGGTGATGCGCGTTGCGCCAGCGGCAGGTCTCGAAAACCCGTGTCTTGTACATGTCCTTGATCGGGTTGTAGCCGCCCGCCATGTCGCCGTAGATCGTGGCATAGCCCACCGCCACCTCGGACTTGTTGCCGGTGGTCAACAGCATCTCGCCGAACTTGTTGCTGAGCGCCATCAACAGCAACCCGCGCAGCCGCGACTGGATGTTTTCCTCGGTGATGTCGGGGGCCAGCCCCTCGAACATCGGCGCCAGCGTTTCGGTGATGGCGGCCCGGCCCTGCGCGATCGGCAGGAAATCGTACCGGCAGCCAAGGTTGTCTGCCACGGCCGTCGCATCCTCCAGCGACGCCTCCGACGTGTATTCCGAGGGCAGCATGACGCAGCGCACGTTCTCCGCGCCCAGCGCATCCACCGCCACCGCCGCCACGATCGCGCTGTCGATGCCACCTGAAAGCCCCAGCAGCACCCTGGAAAACCCGGTCTTGCGCAGGTAGTCGCGCAGGCTCAGCACCATGGCGTGATAATCCTGCTCGATCTCGCCCGGAATCGGCGCCAGCTTGCCCGGCTCGGCACGCCAGCCGTCGGCGTCGCGCACCATGTCCAGATGCGCCACCGCCTCTTCCATAAGGGGCATCTGCAACGCCAGCGCGCCACCGGGGTTCAGCACGAAGCTGCCCCCGTCGAACACCTGGTCGTCCTGCGCCCCAACGAGGTTGAGGTAGATCAGCGGCAGCCCCGTCTCGACCACGCGGGCCACCATCAGCTGATGCCGCCGGCCCACCTTGCCCCGGTAATAGGGCGATCCGTTGGGCACCAGCAGGAATTCCGCGCCCGTCTCGGCCATCGTTTCGGCCACGTCCTCGTACCAGCTGTCCTCGCAGATCGGGCTGCCGATGCGCACCCCGCCCACGGCATAGGGTCCGCCCACCGGGCCCGGCTCGTAGATGCGCAGCTCGTCGAAAACCGTCTCGTTGGGCAGGTGGTGCTTGAAAACGCGCGCCGCCACCTTGCCGCCCCAGAGGATGTAATAGGCGTTGTGAAGCCGCCCGTCCTCCAGTGCCGGCCCCCCGATGGCCAGCGCCGGGCCGTCGGCGCAATCGCGCGCCAGCGCCTCGATTTCCGCGATCGCCGCGCGGTGAAACGCCGGCTTCATCACGAGGTCCTGCGTGTTGTAGCCGGTGATGAACATCTCGGGCAGGGCCACCAGCCGCGCCCCGGCCGCGCGGCCCGCCTCCCACGCTTCGCGGGCCATCGCGGCATTGCCCGCAAGGTCCCCCATCGTCGGGTTCAGCTGCGCCAGCGTCAGGCGAAACCGGTCCGTCATCCCATGCCCCGCAATTGCTTCCGCCACCCGATGTAGCAGATCACGGCGCGAGGGAAAGCCGATTTGCCCGGAAACCCGTTGTCAGCCCGCGAACGGTCCTCTAGATTTGCGACACCCGCCCATGACGGCGGGGACGGGGCATCAGGGGCAATCATGACGGTATCGCTGACAAGAATCGCCTTCATCGCCGCCGCGCTCGCCGCCGGCGGCGCCGCGCAGGCGCAGGACGACGGCGAGGTGCGCACCAAGCAATACGACGATGGCGGCATCTACGAAGGCACCTTCAAGAACGGCCTGCAGCATGGCACCGGCACGTATACCCTGCCCAACGGCTACGAATACGCCGGCGACTGGGTCGAGGGCGAGATCCGCGGCCGCGGCGTCGCGCGCTTTCCCAACGGCTCGGTCTACGAGGGCGAGTTCGCCAAGGGCAAACCCCACGGCGTGGGCAAGATCACCTTCACCGATGGCGGCACCTACGAGGGCGAATGGCAGGACGGCAAGATCACCGGCCGCGGCACCGCCGTCTACGCCAACGGCGTGCGCTACGAGGGCGGGTTCCTCAATGCCATGCATCACGGCCGCGGCCGCATGGAAAGCCCGGGCGGCTATGTCTATGACGGCGACTGGGTCGAGGGCGTCAAGGAAGGCAAAGCCACCATCACCTACCCCGACGGCGCCGTCTACGAGGGCGAGGTGCGCCGCGGCGCGCGCGAGGGCGAAGGCACGCTCACCATGCCCGACGGGCTGGTCTACGAAGGCACGTGGCAGGACGGCCAGATCAACGGCACCGGCAAGCTCATCCAGCCCAACGGCGACGTCTACGAGGGCGAGCTTGTCAGCGGCCGGCGCGAGGGCGAGGGCCGCGTCACCTACGAGAACGGCGACGTCTACGAAGGCGAGTTCCAGGATGACCGCCGCCACGGACAGGGCACTTTCATCGGCACGGACGGCTACGAATACACCGGGTCATGGGTCGCCGGGAAGATCTCCGGCCAGGGCCGCGTGACCTATCCCGACGGCTCCGTCTACGAGGGCGAGTTCCGCGACGACCTCGCCAACGGTCAGGGCAAGATCACCTATCCCGACGGCGCCACCTACGAGGGTGAATGGCGCGGCGGCGTGATCGACGGCCAGGGCCGCGCCACCTACCCCAACGGCCTTGTCTACGAGGGCGGGTTCAAGAACGCCAAGAACCACGGTCAGGGCGTGATGACCTATCCCGACGGCTACCGCTACGAAGGCGACTGGAAAGAGGGCCAGCGCCACGGACAGGGCAAGGCCACCTATCCCGACGGCACCGTCTACGAGGGCACGTTCCGCAACGGCCAGCGCCACGGACAGGGCCGCATCGTCATGCCCGACGGCTTCACCTACGAAGGCGAATGGCAGAACGGCGAGATCTCCGGCCAGGGCGTGGCCACCTACACCAACGGCGATGTCTACGAAGGCACCTTCTTGCGCGGCAAGCGGCAGGGAGAGGGCACGATGCGCTACGCCACGGGGCAGGAGGAATCCGGCACCTGGAAGGACGGCGCGCTCACCGACGGGGACGCCCCGGCCGAGGACGCTCCCGCCGACGATAACGGCCAGCCCGCCACCGGCGACGACTGATCGCGCAGGCGCGCCCCGCGCTTCTTCTCAGGCGAAATACCCCGGGGTGAATTGGCCGCAGGCCAAGAGGGGCAGAGCCCCTCCGCGGCAGGGCATTCCCCGGGGTTACACCACCTCGCCGGCATCCAGCCGTTGCAGCACCGCGTCGGCGTCCCGCAGGACGGTTCGGCGCTTGGCCTCGTCCATCCGGTCCCACGTGCGGTACATCTGTGCCATGCGCGGATTGCGTTCGAACCGGTCGCGGTGGCGGTCCATGAAGTGCCAGTAAAGCAGGTTGAACGGGCAGGCGCGCGCGCCGGTCTTGTCCTTCACCGAGTAGGCGCAGCCGCGGCAGTAATCCGACATCCGGTCGATATAGTTGCCGGAGCTGACATAGGGTTTCGACGCGATGATCCCGCCATCCGCGAACTGGCTCATCCCGATCGTGTTGGGCGCCTCGACCCATTCGAACGCGTCCGCGTAGACCGACAGGTACCACTCGTGCACCCGCGCCGGGTCGATCCCGGCCAGCAGCGCGAAATTGCCCGTCACCATCAGCCGCTGGATATGGTGCGCGTAGGCGTCTTCGCGCGTCTGCTCGACGGCATGGGCCATGCAGTTCATGCCGGTCTCCGCGCCCCAGTACATCGCGGGCAGGTCGCGCGCATGGCCCAGCACGTTCCGCGCGGCATAGTCCGGCCCCTCGTGGAAATAGAGGCCCCGCACGTATTCGCGCCAGCCGATCACCTGTCGCACGTAGCCTTCGGCGGCGTTGATCGGCACCTTGCCCGCCTTCCATTCTTCAACCACGCGGTCGCAGATATCCACAGGCGACAGCAGGCCGATATTCAAATAGGGGGAAAGGACGGAATGGTTCAGGTACCGGTCCCCGGACAGCATAGCGTCCTGGTAATCCCCGAACCCCGGCAGCAGACGCGTTGCGAAGTGATCCAGCGCGCGCAGCGCCTCCGCCCGTGTCACCGCGAAAACGAAGGGGCGCAACGTCCCGAAATTGCCGGCGAAACGCCGCTCGACCATGTCGAGAACCTCCTCTGTCACGGCGTCCGGCTCGAACCGCATGGGCGGGGGGCGCAACAGGTCGTCCGAGGCCGGCTTGCGGTTGTCGTGGTCGAAATTCCACTTGCCGCCGGCCGGCGCGTCACCCTCCATCAGGTAGCCGGTGCGGCGCCGCATGTCACGGTAGAAGTATTCCATGCGCAGGGCCTTGCGGCCCTCGGCCCAGGCGTCGAACTCGGCCAGCGAACACAGGAACCGGTCATCCGGCAGCATCGTCACGGCCAGCGGCGCCGCGTCCAGCGCCTCGATCAGCCGCCACTCCCCGGGTTGCGTCGCCAGAACCTCCGTCGCCCCGTGCGCCGCCGCCTGCCGCAGCAGGGCATCCGGAATGCTGGCAGGCGCGTCGGGATCGTCCAGCCGGGAATAGGCCACTTGCCAGCCGGCCGCGCGCAGCGCCGCCGCGAAATGGCGCATGGCCGACAGGACCAGCGCGATCTTCTTGGGATGGTGGGGGACGTATGCCGTCTCGTCGGCCACCTCGGCCATCACGACGATGTCGGTGTCCTTGTCCGCCGCGCGCAGCGCCGACAGGTTCAGGCTCAGCTGGTCCCCCAGCACGAGGACAAGACGGCTCACCACGGCACCTGCTTTCCCTGCCAGTCAAAGAAAAGCCCGGTGTCGGCCGGTTCCAGCCCGTCGATCACGCCCAGCAGGTTGCGCGCGGCCTCGGGCGGCGTCACGGTGGGGTGGTTCCGCGCGTATTCCGCCGTCAGCGGCGTCTCCACCGTGCCCGGGTGCAGCGCGACGCAGATCGCCTGCTTGTGGGTGCGCGCCAGTTCGATCGCGCCGGTGTGGATCATCTGGTTCAGCGCCGCCTTGGCCGTGCGGTAGGCGTACCACCCGCCAAAGCCGTTATCCCCGATCGACCCCACCCGCGCCGACAGCGCCGCGAATACCGCCCGGCGATCGCGCGGCAGCAGGTGCCGGGCGTGTTTCAGCACCAGCGACGGCCCCACGCAATTGAGCATGAACTGCGCGCGCATGTTGGCCGCCGTTACCTGCCTGAGCGACTTTTCCGGTCCCTGCCCCGCGATCTCCAGCGCGCCGGTCGCCACGAAGACCAGCTCGAAGGGGCCCTCCAGCCGCCCGAGGGCGGTCTCGACCGACGCTTCGTCGGTCACGTCCAGCCCGTCACCACTGCGCGATACCCCGGTCACGGCCACGCCCCGCGCCGACAGCGCCGCGCCGATGGCCTGCCCGATGCCGCCCGAACTTCCGATGATCAATGCGTTCTTCATGAGCGCGCATCTAGCCGGGCGCCGCCCGGCTTCAAGCCCGATCGCGCGCCGCGTCAAAACCGGTCCGGTCGCGCAGCGCCACCGCCGCGATACCGACGCGCCACGGCCGCGCTGCCGACGCGCGTTTTCCCGCGCCGGCAGGCCGTTAACCCGCATTGCGCGCATCACGCGGCACGCCTGCCCGACTTCGGGGGTTTTCACGGCCCGCCGCGATCCCTATACTATCCGCATGACCGGACGGACGCATATCGTTACACGACCCGCGCGCGCTGACGCGGCCGCTTGCGTTTCCGCCCTGCTACTCCTAAGCCGCCTCTGAGCGTGCCAGACGGGCGCGACCGCTCAGAGGGTGTGCCTTTTCGCGCCATCAGGCTTAGGACAAACGAACGAGACCCGACATGACAGATCAGGACAAGGACCGCGTGGTGATCTTCGACACCACGCTGCGCGACGGCGAGCAATCCCCCGGCGCGACCATGACCCACGAGGAAAAGCTCGAAATCGCCGGTCTGCTCGACGAGATGGGCGTCGATATCATCGAGGCGGGCTTTCCCATCGCCTCGGAAGGCGATTTCCGTGCCGTCAACGAGATCGCCAAGCGTAGCCGGGATGCCGTGATCTGCGGGCTGGCACGGGCCAACCCCAAGGATATCGACCGCTGCTGGGAAGCGGTCAGGGACGCGAAAAAACCGCGGATTCATACGTTTATCGGCACTTCGCCCCTGCATCGCGCCATTCCCGACCTCACGCAGGACGAAATGGCAGAACGGATCCACGAAACCGTCACGCATGCCCGCAACCTTTGCGACAACGTGCAATGGTCGCCGATGGATGCCACCCGCACCGAATGGGATTACCTGCGCCGGGTGGTCGAGATCGCCATCAAGGCGGGCGCCACCACCATCAACATCCCCGACACGGTGGGCTATACCGCCCCGGTCGAAAGCGCCGACCTGATCCGCCGGCTGATCGCGGAGGTTCCCGGCGGCGACGAGGTGGTTTTCGCCACCCATTGCCACAACGACCTCGGCATGGCCACGGCCAACGCGCTGGCCGCCGTCGAGGGCGGCGCACGCCAGATCGAATGCACCATCAACGGGCTGGGCGAACGGGCCGGCAACACCGCGTTGGAAGAGGTCGTGATGGCGCTGAAGGTGCGCAACGACATCATGCCGTTCCACACGAAAGTGGACAGCCGCAAGATCATGCATATCAGCCGGCGGGTGGCCACGGTCTCGGGCTTCAACGTGCAGTACAACAAGGCGATCGTGGGCAAGAACGCCTTTGCCCATGAAAGCGGGATTCATCAGGACGGAATGCTCAAGAACGCCGAGACCTTCGAGATCATGCGCCCCGAGGATGTCGGCCTGACCGAGACGAACATCGTGCTGGGCAAGCATTCGGGCCGCGCCGCGCTGCGCTCGAAGTTGCAGCACCTCGGGTTCGACCTCGGCGCGAACCAGCTCGACGATGTTTTCCATCGCTTCAAGGACCTCGCCGACCGCAAGAAGGAGGTCTATGACGAGGACCTGATCGCGCTCGTCACGGCCGGCGAGGACGAGGCCAAGGACCGCCTTGTCGTCAAGTCCCTGCGCGTTGTCTGCGGCACGGGCGGCCCGGCCGAGGCCGAGCTGGTCATGACCATCGACGGCACGGAGAAATCCGCGGCCCGGACCGGTGACGGCCCTGTGGACGCCACGTTCAAGGCGGTGCGCGAGCTGCACCCGAACGATGCGCACCTGTCGCTGTACCAAGTGCACGCGGTGACGCAGGGCACGGATGCGCAGGCTACCGTCTCGGTCCGGCTGGAAGAGGAAGGCAACATCGCGACCGGCCAGTCAGCCGATACCGACACCGTCGTGGCCTCGGCCAAGGCTTATGTCAACGCGCTCAACCGCCTTCTGGTCCGCCGAGGCAAAACGGGCGAAGACCGCAAGGAAATCAGCTACAAGGACGTCTCCTGACAAAGCGCTTGCGCTGCCCCGTTCCGGGTCACCGGGACGGGGCGGGCATCGAGTGCGTGCGGTAGCTCGCGTCAGGCCGCGCGGCGGCCGAGTGCTTGGGCCTTGTCGAGCCACCGATCGATTTTCGCGGGTTTCGCCGTCTTGACCGGCCCGAATTGCACGGCCTTCCGCACCTTTATCCCGCAGAACCCGAGCACCTGGTTCCGCATCACGCGCCGTCCGGGTTTGCCGTAAATGAACGTGTCGAACAACGGTGGCGTGTCGGAGGTGATGAAAACGTCCGCCGTGCGCCCTTGCAACAGCTTGTCCCAGCCAAGACCGCCCTCGTGGTACTTGAAACCGAATCCCGGCGTCAGCGCCCTGTCCAGAACGGCCTTCGCCCGCGACGGCATCGCGCCCCACCAGTAGGGATGCACGATAAGAAGATGATCGGCCCACGCGATACCGTCCTGCCATCGGCGCAGGTCAGGCTCTAACCCGGGGGCGTCCCGCCCGTAGCCTTCGAAATGCGGGTCGAACGTCATGTCGGGCAGATCCATGCGCCGGACCTCCGCCCCCTGCGATGTCGCACCTTTCTCGTAGGCATCGGCAAGACCTGCACAGAGCGACCCCTGCCCGGGATGCGCGACCCAGATGAACACCTTCCGCGGCATATCGCCCCCCAACTCGCACTGGCCAAGAGCGTAGATGGACCACTGAGACCCTGTCAACCAACGACGGTCCTGTCCCCTGCCTCGACAACGCCCGGGGGATCGCGGGTATCGATCCGGGCGTGCTGGCGCGTATGCGGCCAGGCCCGCGGCACCCTTGGGCCGCAGTGGCGCGATTGGGCATCACGGCAGTATCGGCCCGTGGCGGATCAGTTATCGGCCTCCTGCCCGGCCCATCCCCACGGCCGCACGAACCGGCCCAGTACATGGCCCAGCTCCGCCTCGTCGACCTCGCCGGTCCTTTCCAACTGCGCGACGAGCCCGCGTTTCTTGCTGTCGATCACCTGCACGACGCGCGCGTTCACCCCGGCGTTTTCCAGTTCGGCGTCATAGATCCGTCCAATGGCCAGCTTGCGCAAGTCCGGCTTGAAAACCTTGCCGACGGCCGTCTTGGGCAATTCCGGCAGAACCTCCACGTGACGCGGCACCGCCGCCCGCTCATGCACGTGGATCTTGCAATGTTCCAGCAGGTCGTCGCCGGTAACGGTGCCGCCTTCGACCAGTTCGACATAGGCGCAGGGTATCTCGCCGGAATGTGCGTCGGGCTGGCCGATCGCACCGGCCATGGCCACCTCTGCGTGGGCCATCAATGCCTCCTCGATCTCGGCGGGGTCGATGTTGTGGCCACCACGAATGATCAGGTCCTTGGCACGGCCGGTAATCCACAGATAGCCGTCAGGGTCGAGCCGCCCGAGATCGCCCGTGCGCAGGTACTTGCCATGGAAATACAGATCGGCGTTCTTGGGCGCCTCTGTATAAGTATTGCCCGCGTTCACCCCGGGGTTGGACACGCAGATCTCGCCCACTTCGTCCGTCGCGCATTCCTCCGGCCCGTCGCCCGTATCCCTGTAAATCCGCACATCGGTGTAAGGAAACGGCACACCGACCGACCCGACCTTCTTTTGGCCCTCGGGCGGGTTGCAGGAAACCAGACAGGTCGCTTCGGTCAGGCCATATCCCTCGATCACGGCCATGCCCGTGGCCGACTCGAACCTGTTGAACAATTCCAGAGGCATCGGCGCCGACCCGGAAAAGGCGTTCTTCACGGACGAGATATCGGCATCGACCTTGCGCTGCATCAGCGCCGATACAGCCGTCGGCACAGTGATGACGAATGTCGTCTGCCACCGCTCGCACAGTTTCCAGAAGTTGTCGAACACACCGTCCCCACGATAGCCGGCCGGTGTCGGGAACACGACATGCGCGCCCGACTTGATCATGGCCATCAATATCACGTGGCAGGCAAAGACATGGAAAAGCGGCAGCGGGCACATCACGCTGTCAGTCTCGTCGAACAGCAGCCGGTGCCCCAGCCAACCGTTGTATATCATGCCGTCGTAGCGGTGTTGCGCCACCTTGGGCATGCCCGTCGTACCGCCCGTGTGGAAATAGGCCGCGACCCTGTCCTTGCCCCCGTCATCGAAATCCAGCGTCGGGTTCTGGTCCTGCAGCCCCTTCGCGAAGCATCGGATGTCGGCATGATGATTACCGGGGTTCTTGGGCCGGACCAGCGGGACGATCCAGCTCTTGGGCGGGGAGAGGTAGCGGTTCAGGTCGATTTCGAGGACCGTGTGAACATGGGGCGCGTGGCGAACGGCCTCGGCGCATTTCTGGGCGATGTCGGTCTTGGGAAACGCCCTGAGCGTCACCACGACCTTTGCGTCGGTCTCTCGCAGGATGGCTGCAATCTGCTCGGGCTCCAGCAGAGGATTGATCGGGTTGACGATCCCGGCAACCATGCCACCGATCGTCGCGATCGCGGTTTCAAGGCAGTTCGGCAGGATGAGCGCGACGACATCGTCCTCGGCCACCTTGAGGCTGCGGAAAAGGTTGGCCGCCCGGCAGACCTGCTGATGGAATTCCGTCCAGTTGAGGGTGTGGGCCTTGTCGGTGGCGCCTGACTGCAGCTGGTAACTGATGGCGGGCCGATCGGGAAAGGCGACAGCCGTCCGCCGCAGCATTTCGTAAAGCGTGGCCGGTCGCGCCACCTCGGTCCACGGCATCTCGTTCTCGATGTCCAGTGCGTCCTGCCTCGTGGCGAAGGTCATCGGCAATCCTCCCAAATCGCACTATCCCGTTGGCACCATGGGCAGCTTTGAAAGAGCACGCAAGTTTTACGCTGCGTTGAGCATGCGCCATGACAGACCGGCGAAACATCCCCGACACGGCCTGTCAGCCCCGACGAGACGATCGATACCGATTTTCTCTTGACTGTTTCTATCGGAAATACGAGAAATTGCCTACCAAATCAGTCAGAATTATGGAGATGCGCCGATGAACCGCTTCACGAACGCCAGCCGCACCGTTGCTCTTGTGACGATTGCAACGCTGGCTGCCCCGGCCGCGCTGGCCCAGACCGTGAATATCTATTCCAGCCGGCACTACGACACCGACGATGTGCTCTACCAACGCTTCACCGACGAAACAGGCATCACGGTCAACAGGATCGAGGCCAAGGCGGATGAACTGATTGCCCGCCTCGAAGCCGAGGGCGACAACAGCCCAGCCGACGTTTTCATCACCGTCGATGCCGGCCGCATGGCCCGCGCCGAGAACGCCGAGCTTCTGCAATCCTTCGACTCCGACACGATCACGGACAGCATTCCCGCGCATTTGCGGCACCCCGACGACCTGTGGTTCGGCGTTTCGCAGCGCGCGCGGATCATCTTCTACCACGAGGACAGGGTGGACACGCCGCCGCAGACCTACGAAGCGCTTGCCGACCCCGAATGGGAAGATCGTATCTGCATCCGCTCTTCATCGAACATCTACAACCAGTCTCTTCTCGCCTCGCTCATCGAGGTGCACGGCAATGATGCCGCCAAGGACTGGGCCGCCGCCATCGTTGGCAACATGGCCCGCCCGCCGCAGGGTGGCGACACGGACCAGCTGCGCGGGCTCATCTCGGGTGAATGCGACGTGGCCGTTTCCAACCACTACTACTTCCTGCGCGGGCATGCACGCGATGTGGCCGGGCTGACCGACGGGATCGACAACCTTGGCTGGGTCTGGCCCAACCAGGACGGCCGCGGCGCCCATGTCAACCTCACGGCAGCCGCCATGACGGCCGCCTCCCCGAACCCCGAGCAGGCCAGGACCTTTCTCGAATTCCTGACCGGTGATTTCGCGCAACAGCATTTCGCGGCCCAGAACCACGAATATCCAGCCGTTGACGGGGCGCCGCAATCCGAGATCACCGGGATCCTCGGCGATTTCAAGCCCGACAGCAGCACCAACACCTCGGCCTTCAGCCGCAACGCGGCAGCCGCGCAAACAATCTTCAACGAGGTCGGCTGGGACTGAGGCCCGCCACCCGTCCGATTGGGCGTTACATCAAGGCACCGGGCGTGGCCCGGTGCCTTTTTCGTTGCCCACGGACCGCGCGCACATGCGTGTCGCGCAGCGGGAGTGTTCAGGCCACCCCCCGCCCAGTCATCAGATGGGACCGCAGCGGATCTGATGGTCGGCCCCGACCGTATCGAGGGCACGACGGCAGTGATCGAGGTAGCGCCGCCGGTTGACCTTCAGATCGAGCATGCCAAGCGCCCGGCGCGGCAGGGGAAACCAGCGATCAAGGTCCAGACCGCACCCGTTTACGACCCCCATCGGCAGCGCATCCACGATCCGGATGGTATTGAGGAAGGATTGCGTGACCGCCGTCATGTTCCACGCCTGCCGGTCCTCGCGGAACAGCCGGGCGAGGTCGATCTCGTACACGCCGCTGTCGCGCAGCGCGTCGCGGAAATAAAGATGCGTCAGGAAGTACGCCGCGACCGACGGCAGGAAATGTACCGCCGACCGGGACGATATCGACAGGCAGGCCCCGTTGGGCGACAGGCAGGTCGTGTCGGGCGGATCATTACGCAACAGGTGGCCCGTGCAGTTGATGAAAACGCTGCCCGTGGCAACGCTGTGCCGGCTCCCGTCTCGCAGGACCATCTCGGGCCCGGCGGGTGAATCGACGACGTCGGAAAGATAGCCCGGCATGATCCGTTCGACCGCCTGTGCGACGGCGGCGTTCTCGGCCTCGGACATCAGGCCGAAAAAGAACTGCACCCCCCTGCCATCGGGGCTGATCGCGTAGGTTTCGTGGAAATAGTCGAAAACCTCGCGGGCGTTGCGCCCGTTGAACCGCATGGCCAGATCACCGAATGTCTTGAGCAGTAACTGCCCGCGCCACCACCGCCCGACGCCACGCGGCAGGAACCGGTCGCGATTGGCAAAAACGGTGCCTTTGCCGTTTATCAGGGTGATCGGCCGGTCCGGTCGCGCAGCACGCAACGCCAGCACGGTATCCATTCCCGTCTTGCCCCCGCCGATCACGAAGGCCGGCATCGCGCTGTCCAGTTGACCGGTTGCACGCAGCTCATGCGGTGTCGTGGACACGACATTGCACGACGACAGGTCCAGCGATGGCGGCACCGGCACGTCAAGGGCGGTGGCATTGATCAGGCGCCGTGCGCGTACCGTCACGGCTTCGCCATCTCCCGACACCGGCCGGCAGGTGACGCGGCCCACGACCCTGTGTTTTGTATGCTCTTCTTCGCATGGTCCCGCCTCGTACCCGAAAAGCCGGGTCAGCGACATTCCCGATACCAGCGTGTCGCAACAATGATCGAGATGCGCGCGCACCTCGGCCCCTGTCGCCAGATAATCGCGCGGCCTGTCTAGACGCCATGCGATATCACCGGCGGTGAACATCTCGAACGGTTGGTGCAAACGCACGTAATCGTACGTGTTCGTCCACATGCCGCCGGGCCCCTCGCGGCGGTCCACCAACGCGACGCGCGCCTCGGTCGGCAGATATTGCCGCGCCGCGTGAAGGGCATTCAGACCGGCAATACCCGTGCCGACGATACACAGGTCATGGGTTTCGGCGGGATCGGACGTGGGGTTTTCGTGCAATGCATGGGCTCCGTTTTTCTCCGGCGCACCATAGCATCGTTCCACCCGTTTTCCGAGAGTATCAGCGGCGCCAAACGCACGGCGCGGTCACGCCCGGCAGCACAGCCCCTGATCACTCGTCGGCGTCACCAAGACGCACGGCCGCGCCCGCGTTGCGCTCACCGGTAGAAAAGCCCAGTTCACCCAACCCATACCAGGCACCGACCGCGATGATGACGATGGCAGCGAAGCCCGCGAACATCGATTTCATTCTTCGTTCTCCTTGCTGACCGCCGCGTTGCGGAGGAAATCTATCAGGTCCCGGCGGTCCTTCTCGGCCGCGATGCGCTGCATCGGCATCTTCGACCCGGGAATATAGTGGTCCGGCCCCAGTTCGAAAAGCGCATCTATCGTCTCGTCCGACCAGACGATGTCAGCGCCTTTCAGAACCTCGGAATAGGAATAGCCCGGCACGCTGCCGGCCGGCCGGCCGAAAAGGTCATGCAAAGATGGCCCCGCCTTGCGCGATGGCGGCGGCGACAGCGCGTGACAGATCGAGCATTTCCGCATGAATTGCCGTTCCCCGTTCGACATCTCCTCAGGGTCCCGCAGGAACGAACGGGGTTCCCCGCCCGCGGGATCGAACGCGTCGAGCATCGCCACCGGCCAACCGAACGCCACGTTCTCGATCCCGCCGGCATAGATCATCCGCCCGTCAGCCGAGAATTCCACCGCCCAGACCGGCCCTTGCCGCATGGCGCGGAAATCGCGCGCGATCTTCCAGTTCTCGGTGTCGACAATCATGATATACCCGTGACCGTCCCCGACGGCGAGCAGCCCTGCCCCGGGATGGTGGGCCATCGACAGGATGGGCCGCCGCTCGAGCGAGAAATCATGCAATATATCTCCGTTTTCCGGGTCGACCACGCGCGTCACCCCGTCCACGGCCCCGTAGGCGAGCCACGCCCCCTCTGTCCCGATGACGAGCCGGTTCACCCCGAAACCCTGATCAAGCACAAGCCGGTCGGCCCCGGTCGCGGGATCCCACCGACGGATCGTTCCATCCGCCGAGGCCGAGTAAAGCGCGCGGCCATCACCCGAGAACGTCACGTCGTTTACCGCGCCATCATGCGCCCGCATGAACCTTGGCGGCCCGCCGTCCAGCGGCCAGAGCCCGACGGTGCCATCCCAGCTTGCCGAGGCCAGCAACGTCCCGTCCGGCGCAAGCGCGAGGCGTTCAACCTTGCCCTCATGGCCCTCCAGCCTTTTGCGCGTGCCGGCATCCGGACGCCACAGGATGATGTCGAAGTCATCTCCGCCCGAGGCGACCAGTCCGTCCGAGGCGAAAAGCACCGTGTTCACGGCCGCGTCGTGCCCTTCGAGCCACCGCCGGTGCCGGTCACGCCACAAGCCTACCGAATTGTCGAAGCTCGCCGTGGCCACCTGCCCTGTCGTGCTGTTCACGCTGATGCCCATGACAGGGCCACCATGCCCCTTGAGCGAGGTGAACTGCTGCGCCGGAGCGGCCCCGGCGACCAGCGCACCGATCACCAGCAATGCCGGCCGAAGCACACGCATCTACTCCGCGGGGGTCGTCGCCTTGCCGCGAGGCGCGGCGCTCCCCTCCCCTTCCTGCATCTCTTCAAGCCAGAGGGAATGGTGTTCGCGCGCCCATTGTTCCTCGACCTCGCCGGACCCCATGGCGTCGAACGCGCCCTCCATGCCGACCGAGCCGATATAGATATGGGCAAGGATGATGGCCATCAGCACGAAGCTAACAATCGCGTGCCAGAGTTGCGCGTACTGCATTTCCTCGTGCGGGGCCAGCTCCGCTGGCAGCGTGCCGAACCCGAGCGCTTGCGGCAGGCCTGTCTCGTTCAGGATCGCGAAAGTCTTGGCAAACATCGGCAACTCGAACGGGAAAAGCAACGACAGGCCCGACACCGAGATCGACGCGCCCAGAACGATGACCGCCCAGAAAATCAGTTTCTGCCCCGCGTTGAATTTCTTGGCGGGCGGATGAACACCTTTCTTGAAGATCCCGCCACCGACGGCCAGCCACTTGAGATCGGTCTTGTTGGGAATGTTGTGCAACACCCACATGAAAAACACCATCACGAGCCCCAGCATGAAGGCCCATGACACGTTGTTATGTATCCATTTCGAATTGGTGGCCAGCACCGAGAACGACTCGTGTCCGAAAGCGGGGATCAGAAACTTCCGCCCCATGAGCGACACGAGGCCGGTAATTCCCAACAGAACGAAGGAGCCGGCCATCAACCAGTGCCCGAACCGCTCGACCGCCTTGAAGCGGGTAACGGTACGGCCCGTCTTTTCGCCATCGATCCGGATACGGCCGCGAACCACGTAGAAAAGCGTCAGCAGCCCCAGCGTGGCGACAAGCAGCCAGCCACCATAGGTGAGCATCGGCCCTTCGCGGAATTGCAGCCACCACATTCCGCGATCCTGCATCAGAACCCGTGCAGGGTCGCCGCCCGCGGAAACCTCGACATCGGAGAGGCCGTAGCGCAACGCGCGCCATACCTCGGAATCCGAGGCGCCGCCGAGCGTTCCCAGCTGGTCGGCCATGCCCGCGGCGCTGTCCGCGTCGCCGATCGCCTCGCGACGGAAAGTATCATCGACCTCCTGGCCCTGCTGACGCGCAATGATGTCTTCAAGGGTTTGCGCACCCCCGGTGGCCGAACGGTCCGCCCCGGACGGGGCCGCTTGTTCCTGCGCGGCAAGAGGCGCGGCGAGGAACAGTGACAGGATGAGCGTAAGCAGAAAGCGTGGCATGAGGCGAAGTCCCGACTGTCGGTGTGCATGCAACGGGGGGCGGCCCGCAAGGCCGCCCGCCCGTGTATCAGTGGCATTGCCCGTCGCGCGCGAGCGCGCGCCGGTCAACCGCCTTTCTGTTCGTAGGCCGTACCCCAGCCCCAGGCCCCGGTGCCGAACCCGCGCGCGACGACACGCTCGCGGTAGATGGCCGAAACCACGTCCCCGTCACCGGCGAGGAGCGCCTTGGTCGAGCACATCTCGGCGCAGATGGGCAGCTTGCCCTCGGCGATCCGGTTGCTGCCGTATTTCTGGAACTCGGCCTGGCTGTGGTTTTCCTCGGGACCACCCTGGCAGAAGGTGCACTTGTCCATCTTGCCGCGGCTGCCGAAGTTGCCCGCCTGGGGATATTGCGGCGCGCCGAAGGGGCACGCGTAGAAGCAATACCCGCAGCCGATGCACAGGTCCTTGGAGTGCAGGACCACGCCTTCCTCGTTCTGGTAGAAGCAGTCCACCGGGCAGACGGCCATGCACGGCGCATCCGAGCAATGCATGCACGCCACCGAAATTGACCGCTCACCCGGCTTGCCGTCCTCGATCGTCACGACGCGACGGCGGTTGATGCCCCAAGGAACCTCGTGTTCGTTCTTGCAGGCCGTGACGCAGGCGTTGCATTCGATGCAGCGTTCGGCGTCGCAGAGAAATTTCGCTCTAGCCATATCTCTATCCTCCTCAGGCTGCACTGATCTTGCAGAGAGTCGCCTTCGTCTCCTGCATCTGCGTTACGGAGTCGTAGCCGTAGGTCTGCGCCGTGTTCGAGCTTTCGCCCAGCACGTAAGGGTCGGCGCCCTCGGGATACTTGTCCCGCAGGTCCCTGCCCTCGAAATGGCCGCCGAAATGGAAGGGCATGAAGACGACGCCTTCGCCCACCCGTTCGGTCACCATCGCCATGACCTTGACCTTGGCGCCCTCGGCGCCTTCGACCCAGACCTGTTCACCATCCCGGACACCCAGGTTGTTGGCATCGCGCGGATGGACTTCCACGAACATGTCCTGCTGCAACTCGGCCAGCCACGGGTTCGAACGCGTCTCGTCGCCACCGCCCTCGTACTCGACCAGGCGGCCCGAGGTCAGGATCAGCGGATACTCCTTGGAGAAGTCGTTCTTCTGGATGGAGGCATAGAGCGTCGGCAGACGGTAGTCGTGCCGGTCCTCGTAGGTCGGATAGTCGGCCACGAGATCGCGCCTGTTCGTGTAAAGCGGCTCGCGGTGCAACGGCACCGGATCCGGGAAGGTCCACACGACCGCCCGCGCCTTGGCATTCCCGAAGGGCGCGCATTCATGCTTGATCGCCACCCGCTGGATCCCGCCCGAAAGGTCCGTCTTCCAGTTGGTGTCAGGCCCGGCGATGCCGTCGATCGTGGCGCGCTCCTCGTCCGTGAGGTCGGAATCCCATCCCAGATCCATCAGCATCTGCATGGTGAATTCCGGGTATCCGTCCTGGATTTCCGACCCGACCGAGTAGACGCCTTCGGCCAGCAGGTTGTCGCCATCCCGCTCCACGCCGAACCGGGCACGGAAGGTCAGGCCCCCCTCGCTCACCGGCTTGGACATGTCGTACAGGTTCGGCGTCCCCGGGTGGCCCATCTCGGGCGTGCCCCAGCTTGGCCATGGCAGACCGTAGTAGTCACCATCCGCCGCCCCGCCACGGGCCTTGAGCGTGGTCCGGTCGAAGGTGTGCTGGTTGGCCATGTGGGTCTTGAGCCGCTCGGGGCTCTGACCTGTGTAACCGATCGTCCACATGCCGCGGTTGATCTCGCGCAGCGTGTCCTCGACATCGGGTGTCACGCCGTCGTCCTCCAGCTTGATGTTTCGGAACATCCTGTCGTGGAATCCGAACTTCTTGGCGAAAAGGCCGATGATCTCGTGATCCGGCTTGGCCTCGAACAGCGGGTCGACCACCTTCTCGCGCCACTGGAGCGAACGGTTCGACGCCGTGACCGAGCCGCGCGTCTCGAACTGCGTGGCCGCTGGCAGCAGGTAAACGCCATCCGTCCGATCTTGCATCACGGCCGAGACGGTCGGGTAAGGGTCCACCACGACAAGCATGTCGAGCTTTTCCATTGCCGTCTTCATTTCCTTGCCGCGGGTCTGGCTGTTCGGCGCGTGCCCCCAGAGCACCATGGCCCGCACCTTGTTGGGCTGGTCCATGTTCTCGGGGTCTTCCAGCACGCCGTCGATCCAGCGGCTGACGGGGATCCCCTTGAGGTTCTGCAGCGCCTTTTCCTTGCCGTCCTTGCCCGTGACGGTGGCGAAATTGCCGGCAAGCCATTCCGGATCCTCGCCCCAGACACGGGACCAGTGGCCCCACGCTCCCTTGCTCAGCCCGTAATAGCCGGGAAGGGTATGGCTGAGAACGCCAAGGTCCGTGGCTCCCTGCACGTTGTCGTGGCCGCGGAAGATGTTGGTGCCACCGCCGGATGCACCCATGTTGCCAAGCGCAAGCTGCAGGATGCAATAGGCGCGGGTATTGTTGTTGCCGTTCGTATGCTGCGTGCCGCCCATGCACCAGATCACCGTGCCGGGGCGGTTGTTGGCCATCGTACGGGCAACCCGGCGCAATTGCTCGCCCGGCGCACCGGTCACGCGCTCAACTTCCTCGGGAGTCCATTTCGCGACCTCGGCCTTGATCTGGTCCATCCCCCACACACGGGTGCGGATGAACTCCTTGTCCTCCCAGCCGTTCTCGAAGATGTGCCAAAGGATGCCCCAGACAAGCGCCACGTCCGCCCCGGGACGGAACCGGACATATTCGTCGGCATGCGCCGCGGTCCGGGTGAAGCGCGGATCACAGACGATCAGCGGCGCGTTGTTCTGCTCCTTGGCCTTCAGCACGTGCAGCAGCGAGACGGGGTGCGCCTCGGCCGGGTTGCCGCCGATGATGAAGATGGCCTTCGAATTGTGGATGTCGTTGTAGGAGTTGGTCATGGCGCCGTAGCCCCACGTGTTGGCAACCCCCGCAACCGTGGTGGAGTGGCAGATCCGCGCCTGGTGATCCACGTTGTTCGTGCCCCAGTAGGCGGCGAACTTGCGGAACAGGTAGGATTGTTCGTTGTTGTGCTTGGCGCTGCCCAGCCAGTAGACGCTGTCAGGCCCGCTTTCCTCGCGGATTTGCGTCATGCCGTCGCCGATCTCGTTGATCGCCTGCTCCCAGCTGATGCGCTTCCACTCGCCGCCTTCTTTCTTCATGGGATACTTGAGGCGGCGTTCGCCATGCGCGTGTTCCCGCACGGAGGCGCCCTTGGCGCAGTGTGCCCCGAGGTTGAAGGGGCTGTCCCAGCCGGGCTCCTGCCCGACCCAGACGCCGTCCTGCACCTCGGCCACGACGGTGCACCCGACCGAGCAGTGCGTACAGACCGACTTGACGGTCTCGACGGCCTCTTTCGCGGCGCTTTGCGCGCTGGCCTTGGTGACGGAGCCACCCGTGGCCCCGATCGCGGCAAGGCCACCGATGGCCAGGCCGCTGCCGCGCAGGAACGCGCGGCGGTCAACGGATTTTCCCGCGACCTCAGACAGGATACTTGTCCGCTGGGGGCGTCTCGCTACCCCGTTGGTCTTTTTCCTAAGCATGTTGTCATCTCCTCCCGTGGCTTCCCCGCGCCGGGGTTGCTGGGTACTAAGGTTGTCCACCGGACGGTCGGGCCTGTCGCAACCGGTCGCCGGCAGGTCGGATGATTGCGTCCGGTCTCAGAACCGGGCGGAATCGAAGTACGCGCGAGTATGCGCGGTGTCCTGCATCCTGTCGGATGCAGGGTCGGGCGTGGCCGCTTCGGCCGTGCCCGTTGATGCTGCCGTGGCGACCGCGACAGCGGGCGCGCCGGTGGCGGCCATCCTGAGGAAATCGCGGCGGCCCGGATTCACGCCCTTGGCCTCCTCAACTTTCCTGGTCATGAGAGTCCTCCTCTCTGGTTGAAGGCGGGTCGCCCCGCCGGTTGCCCCGCGGATCAGTCCGCGGTCATCCGGAATCCCTCCGTCTCGATCTCCATGAACACGCGGCCGACAGCGCCGACCGAGGCATAGAGAACCGAGTTCTTCGCGGCTTCCAAATCCGAATAGAAATGCCCTGCCCACGGGGCGATATGGCGGTTGAAAAACGTCTTCTGGTCGGCCAGCGACGCGGGCCTGCCGAAGCGCCCGCGGATCAGCCCGGCCATCATCTCCATCAACGAGGCGATGTTGTCCTCGGGTTCGTAGACGTTCTCGGCCCGTGTCATGCCGCGCGCGGCCATGTCGCGGCGCAGCCCGGCAAGCGGCTTCTCGTTGAGAAAGCCCGTCAGGTAATAACTGGCATAGGGCAGCAGTTCACCGCGCCCGACACCTATGAAAAGCGCGTTGAACTCGCTTTCCACCGTACCCGGGTGGCTCAGCCCCGCGATCCGTGCAAGGGCGCTGATCGCGGTGCCCAGATCCGTGTCATCCCCCGTGAGCGACGCGGTCTGGTCAAGCAAGCGCTTGTCCGGCGGGCCGGCCAGCAGCAGGCCCAGGAAATCATAGAGGTCCGCGCGCAGGCGGTCCTCCTGGGCGATGTCGTGCTGGGCGTGCGGCGGTGTCATCAAATCCTCTTGCATCGTCAAGCCGTGCTCTCTTCGCCGCGGGTTTCGAAATTGAACCGCATGCGGCGCCTTGGAAAACCATCAGCCGGCCCGACATCACCCTGATCCGCGAATGCCGCTGCGGGCGCGGCGCCCTCGGTCGTTTCGGCCCCAGCAGGGTATACCACCGCATCGGGTTCTGTCACCTCGGCCGTATCCGCGACCTTTTCACCGTCATCGGCCCGGCCACCCGGGTCGCTTTCCGGCTCTGGGTCCTGCGCCTCGGATCGCGCCATTTCCTCGACATGCCGTACCATGCCACGGCCCACCTGGTAGGTCGTCTGCAAATTCTCTATGACGGTCGCGCCATCGGTGAAATCTTCGCCGTAATCTATCAACCCGTCAAGATTGGCCAGCGCGGGATTCGTCAGCCACAACTTGCGCAGCGCGCGGCGGCGCAGCCGGTCGGGTACCGCCTGCGCCATGAACCCGCGCACGTCGTCGCCCGGCTGCAGGCTGTCGGGATCGGGCAGGTCAAGCTCCTCCAGCAGTTCCTCGTCGCTTTTCTGCGCACTCGCGGCGTCGCGTTCGGCGGCCTCGGACGCTTCCTTGGCCCGTGCCTCGGCGGCTTCCTCCGCCGCAACTCGCGCCTTGCGACGCGACCAGAAATCGCTTCCGCGGGTCAATGCATGCGCTCCTTCCTGATCGATCCCGGCGCACGATAGACGTCCCGGGTCTGTCGAACGCGCGGATCGCCCACGCCATCCTCGACTTTCTCGATATCCATGCGGTCGCGCCGGCGTTTCCGGAATTTTTCCTGTTCGTGATACCTCTCCACAAAATCGCGTATCCACGCGATCAGCCCGTCAGGCATGGGCACTTTCTCGACGATGTCCTCGCCATTGTCGGCGTAATCCTGTGCCTCGTAGGGGGAGGCCGTGACCAGCGTCACCTCCAACGGGGCATCCGCCCCGGTGCCGGTTTCCCGCATGACCACGTAGATGGCCGGCACATGGGCGGACAGCCCGTGAAGGTAGCTTTCCGTCTCGGCCCCGTGCAGTTCCAGCATGCAGGTAGCGGCGTGAAATTCCACCGCGTCTCCTTCGCGCCGCAGCTCGCGCCACGCTGCATCGGTCGCTCCCGGCAGGACGGCGACAGCCTTCCACGCCCAGGCTGCCCAGCGGGTCACCCCGGGGGTGCGCCGCACCACGACGCCAAGCGGCAGGGTCGCGTATCTGTCGGGATCGTGGATCACGTCAGGTCAGGTCCATTTTCGGCTCGCCTCCTCCGCTCCGACTAGGTTGGTACAAATTTCTTACCGATCAAAGCATTTTTCGTGTCCGGTTGTGCACAAACACAATATCAGGGGTATTGAGCACTACGAAATACAACATGCAGGCACCCGGTACCGTTTTGTCCCGTGCAGTGCCGCCCGAAAACTGCACGAAACCCGCCCGTGAGCAATTCCTGACAGAATCAAACAGTCAGGCGCGGCGGACCCGCAGGTGCGCCTGACTGATTCGAATACCTGTTTACCGCCGTTACGAATCGTGACTAGTCTGACGGCGCAAAGTGACTAGGCTGGCGGCGCAAGGTGCGGCTCGCAACGCTCACACGATCGGGAACGAGATGGCCAAAAAACTGATCATATGCAATTGTTCGGGAACGCAGGACCTCGATGGCGCGGCGCTTGAGGCCGCGACGGGGCTGCCCTGTTCGCAGGTGCATTCCGACCTCTGCACGTCGCAGACAGCACAGGCGGCCGAGGCAATCGCCAGCGAGGACGCGATCATCTGCTGCCGGCAGGAACAGCGACTGTTCGAGGAAATCGCCACCGATCTCGGGCTGGCGGCACCCCCCGTCACGGATTTGCGCGACCGCGCCGGATGGTCGGACGACCCGCGCTCGAAGCTGCCCAAGATGGCCGCGCTGATGGCCGAGGCCGCCATGGAAATGCCGGCGGAAAAAACCGTGGATGTCACGTCCGAAGGGCTCTGCCTGGTGATCGGGGCGTCCGATATTGCGTTCCCGGCCGCCCGGCGCCTGAAGGATATCCTCGGGGTCACGGTATTGCTGACCGACGATGCCGACCCGCCGGACGAGCGCGGCTTCGACACGATCCGCGGCAAGCTGCGGCAGGCCTCGGGCGCGCTTGGCCAGTTCAGCCTGCGGCTGGACGCGCTGCAACAGGTTCACCCCGGCGGACGCGGCCCGCTGACCTGGACAGCGCCGCGCGACGGCGGTCAGACCGATTGCGACATCATCCTCGACCTCACCGGCGGCACGCCGCTTTTCCCCGCGCCGCAGAAACGCGAAGGTTACGTTCGCGCCGATCCCGGCAGCGTCACGGCGGTGGCCGACGCCGTGCTGGAGGCATCGCAACTGCTGGGCACATTCGAGAAGCCGCTTTACGTCGCACTGGAACCGGCGATCTGCGCGCACAGCCGCGCGGAGCAGACCGGCTGCACCAAGTGCCTGGACATCTGCCCAACCGGCGCGATCCGCCCCGAAGGCGATCACGTCGACATCGACCCGATGATCTGCGCGGGTTGCGGTGCCTGCGCCGCGCGCTGCCCGTCGGGGGCCATCACCTATGACGCACCGCCGACGGACACCGTGTTCCGCCGGCTGAACACGCTGGCCTCGACCTATCGCAAGGCCGGCGGCCACGCGCCACGCCTGCTGGTCTGCGACCAGTCCCACGGGCGCGAGCTCATCAGCCTCGCCGCGCGCCACGCGCGCGGGCTTCCCGCCGACGTGATCCCGCTCGAGGTCAGCGCGCTGTCGGGGTTCGGCCACGCGGAGATCCTGGCGGCGCTGGCCTGCGGGTTCGCCGATGTCACCATCCTGCTGTCCCCCGTGACAGAACGCGATGCGCTGGACCGCGAAATCCCGCTGGCCCGCGCGCTTGCCGGCGATGAGACGCGCGTCGGGCTTCTTGACGTGTCCGACCCCGATGCGCTTTGCGACGCGCTCTATACCGCCGACGACGCCACCGTGCCGTGCCCCGATCCTGTCCTGCCGATGGGCAGCCGGCGGCAAGTGGCCCGGCTGTCGGCAAAGGCGCTGCAGCCGGGGGCCGAGCTGGTACCGCTGCCCGAGGACGCGCCCTATGGCACCGTGCATGTCGACACCGAGGCCTGCACGCTCTGCCTGTCCTGCGTGTCACTGTGCCCGTCGGGCGCGCTCATCGACAATCCGGACATGCCGCAACTGCGTTTCCAGGAGGATGCGTGCCTGCAATGCGGCCTGTGCGCGAATGTCTGCCCCGAGAGCGCCATCACCTACGAACAGCGCATGAACCTGGCCGATGCCGCCCTGTCTCAGACGATCCTGCACGAGGAGGAACCCTTTGCCTGCATCGAGTGCGGCGCGCTGTTCGGCGTGAAATCGACCGTCGAGAAGATCACGGAAAAGCTTGCCGGGAAACACGCGATGTTTGCCAACGACAAGGCCGCGAAGATGATCCAGATGTGCGACGATTGCCGTGTGAAGGCGCAGTTCCATTCGCAGGACAATCCGTTCACATCGGGCGACCGGCCGCAGGTGCGCACCAGCGACGACTACTTCAGCAAGCGCCGCGATCACTGATGCCGAAGCGGCTCACCAAGGTCGGCGGGGGTCATCTCGGCCACATAGGCAAGGATCGCCTCGACATCGCCGAGCGTCATCTCGACCGGCGTGATCGGCGACGGCCTGTCGATGGGAAACGGCGGCGTGACGTCGGCCACCTGAGTGAACGCCGGGTGCGGGTTGAGCACGTAGAAGGTCTGGAAGCGTCGCTGCCAATCCCGCAGGGCGCGCAACACGCCAAAGCTGGGGGTGGACCCGATGGCGTTCATCCGGTTCTCGTCTCCGACAACATGGCACCGCCCGCAATGCAGCAGCGACAGCGCCTTGCCCCGGTCCGGATTGCCGTCGAAACTGACCTCCACAGCCTCGGCCGCTTCGGTGCGGGGCGGGCTGAACGGGGCGGCGCCGTCGACCTCGAAGCTCTTGATCGTGCGCTGCCCTATTTCCGAGCTCAGCCAGTCGGCGAAGCGCTTGACGCCCGGATGCTCCGGCGCGTTGACGCGCAACCGCCACGTTGCACGCGGCCCGGTGAAAACACGGGTACCGTCGTCGTCGGGGGTCAGCTCGGCCGCCGCCCCGGCACCGGGCGCCACCAGCTCGATGCGGGTGCCGGTCTTGAGCGAGAAGCGCGGGAGCACATATTTCAGAAGGCCGCTATCGACGAGAGCCTGCGGCGCGACAAGGCGAAACCCCTCGGCCGCCCGCCCGTTCGCGGGGGGCACAAGGGCCGCGACTAGCAACACGACCGCGAGAGGGGTTAAACGGCGCATGCGTCAAGGGTAGGAAGCCCGCGGCCCCCGCGTCAACAAAATTGGGAAAGGGAGTTGAAAATGAGCGACGAGACCAGCGACTACAACATGTCCATGCGAAAATTCCTCAAGCAGGTAGGCGTCACCTCGCAACAGGCGATCGAAGAGGGCCTGCGCAATGCCCCGGACGGCGCGGGCGAATACGCGGCGCGCGTCGTGCTGACCGTCGATGGCCTCGACGTGCACCACGAAGTGACCGGCATCATCAAGAAACAGGACTGACAAAGTGGCCGTGACACGCGAGGCGGTTCTGGCCGCCCTGAAAGAAGTGAAAGACCCGGTTTCGGGCGACGACATCGTGACAGCCGGCGTGACGCGCGGGCTGACCCTCGAAGACGGAAGCGTGCGCTTCGTGCTGGAGATCGACCCGGACAAGGCGGACGCATATGAACCGGCACGCGCCGCCGCTGAACAGGCGGTCAAGGCGCTGAAAGGCGTGACCGAGGTGTCGGCCGTCCTCACCGGGCACAGCGCCAAGGCCCCGCCCGACCTGAAACCGCAGAAACAGGCCGAGCCGCAGGGTCCGCAACGCGTACCCGGCGTCGCGCATATCGTCGCCATCGCCAGCGGCAAGGGCGGCGTCGGCAAATCGACCGTTTCGGCCAACATCGCCTGTGCGCTGGCCGCCGAGGGGCGGCGCGTGGGGCTGCTGGACGCCGACGTCTACGGCCCGAGCCAGCCGCGCATGCTGGGCGTTTCGGGCCGGCCGGCCAGCCCCGACGGCAAGACCATCCTGCCGATGCGCAACCACGGTGTCACCATGATGTCCATCGGGCTGCTCACGAACGAGGATCAGGCCGTCGTCTGGCGCGGCCCCATGCTGATGGGCGCGCTTCAGCAGATGCTGATGCAGGTGCAGTGGGGCGCGCTCGACGTGCTGCTGGTCGATCTGCCGCCGGGCACCGGCGACGTGTCCATGAGCCTCGCGCAGAAGGCCGTGGTGGACGGGGCGATCATCGTGTCCACCCCGCAGGACGTGGCGCTGCTGGATGCGCGCAAGGGGATCGACATGTTCACGCAGCTCAAGGTGCCGGTACTGGGCATGATCGAGAACATGAGCACGCATGTCTGCTCGAACTGCGGCCACGAGGAACACGTCTTCGGCCATGGCGGCGTCAGGACAGAGGCCGGCAAGATGGGCGTGCCGCTGCTGGCCGAGGTGCCGCTGCATCTGGATATCCGCACCTCGTCCGATGGCGGCGCCCCGATCGTGGTCTCGCAGCCCGAGGCGCCGCAGGCGCAGGCCTTCCGGGATGTCGCCCGCGCCCTCGTGGGTCAGGGCGTGGCATGACGGCACCCACCTTTCCGCCACTGATGCACGGCCAGGCCGTCGATACCGGGATCGACCCGTTCGAGAAGGCCTGTGCCATGGCCGCCCTTGGCTGCGACGCGGGCCTGATCGTGTACAACCTGTCGGCCGACAGGCTGCTGGCGGCGCTGGTCATGGCCCCCGAGGTTCCGCTGGAGCGGGCGATGGCCATGCTGCCCGCCTGCGGCGTCGGCTTCCAGAACGCGCTCGGCGCGCTCGGGCCGCCGGAACTCGCCGTGCATCTGGAATGGGCCGGCGGGTTGCGGGTCAACGGCGCCGCGTGCGGACGGCTGCGCGCCATGGCTGGCGGCACGGACCCGGCGGCGGAACCGGGCTGGCTGGTGGTCGGGCTTGAACTGCCGCTGCTGATGCTGGCCACGCGTCCCGGCGAACGGCCCGACGAAACCGCTCTTTATGAAGAAGGCTGCGCCGAGGTGGACGCGGTCGCACTGCTGGAATCATGGGCGCGGCACACGCTCAACTGGATCACGACATGGGAAGATGACGGCGTGCGCGCGCTTCACGCCGAATGGCGCGGTCTGGCCCACGGGATCGGCGAGGACGTGACACGCAACGGCATGTCGGGCACCTTCCTCGGCGTGGACGAGACTTTCGGAATGCTGCTGCGGGAAGGCGAGACCACGCATCTCATCCCGCTCAGCACGGTATTGGAGCAAGGTAAATGAAACTGGCGCGCGCGATCCATTTCGATGAAAGCGACATGCGGGTGTACCACTCCCCCGCGCGTACCGGCGAATGGTGCGTCTCGGGCGGGTTCGAATTCTCGAACTGGGGGGAGGCGGACCTCGCCGGCAAGCAGAGACAGGCGTTCTCGAACGGTTGGTTGGGGGTCGAGACCTTCGGCCGGGTCACCTTCGTGGCAATCACCCAGATCGAGGAGGCCGAGCGCGATACCCTGATCGACGCGCTGGCCCGCCACTTCGTGGAGGTCTACGGCGCCCCCGATACCGACACCGCCCGGCCGGTCGCCGCTGACGAGGTCGCCCACATGGCGGAGCTGTGCGAGGATCATCCCCCGAACACCCTGCTCACCGTGACGCGGGAACTGACGGATGCGGGCGTGCGTGAGAGTTTCCGCGTGATCGAGGCGCAGGATGCCGGGCTGGAACAGTTCGCGATCCACGGATCGCTGGACGAATAGGCGGGCGCCCGCCGCCTGCCCTGCCCGCGTATCGGGTCACTCGGTCTCGTCGGCCGCGCTGGCATTGAGCAGGCCGTACCGCTCTTCGCCCAGCCTCTCGTAAAGCTCGATCTGCGTTTCGAGGAAGTCGATATGGCCCTCCTCGTCGGCGATCAGTTGCTCGAACACGTTTTTCGATACGTAGTCACCCACGCTTTCGCAGTGATTGCGCGCCTCTATGTACAGGGTGCGCGCGTCATGCTCCGCCGCGAGATCGGCATCCAGCGTTTCGCGAAGGCTCTCCCCGATGCGCAGCGGGTCCAGCTTCTGCAGGTTCGGATGCCCGCCGAGGAAGATGATGCGCTCGATCAGCTTGTCGGCGTGGTGCATCTCCTCGATGCTTTCGGCCCGGCTCTTCGACGCGATCTTGCCGAACCCCCAATCCTCCTGCAGACGGTAATGCAGCCAGTACTGGCTTACAGCGGTAAGCTCACTCCTCAACGCTGCGTTCAGATATTCGATGACCTTCTGGTCGCCCTTCATGTGGCTCTCCCTGTGTGGCCGCACGGCGCAGGCCGCGCAATTGCATGGGTACGGCAAAGTTGTCGGCCTTGCCCAACGTGTCAATGAATTGCGGCAGGCACCCGCCGCAATCCGCCTTCTTGCCCAGGGCACGGTAGACCTTGCCCGGGGTGATGATGGTCGCGGGATCCGCCGCGCGCATCCAGTCGACGGCCGCGATGATATCCTTGTCCGTGATGGACATGCAGTGGCAGATGATCATTGCGTCGCCCCCTTCATCGGTCAGAACATCTCAGTGGCGCGTCGCGCTCATCGGTTCGGGCATCGCCCCGGTCGGGCGTAGTGCCGCGCGGTGCAGGCACAGCCCGGCCTGCCGCGCCGAATCGGTTAGCGGCAGCAGGACCGCGCTGTCGACCAGCAAGGACGCGACAAGCATCGCGTCCTCCCTGTCGCCGGTCGCGGCCGTCGCGATGAAATGCGCGAAAATCGCCTCGTCGACCCCGACGCAGCCGCATTCGGCCCCGTGCCGGGCCAGCCGGCGGCGCCCGTGCCGCGCGATCATGCCCATCACATCCGCCAAGGCCCGGTGACAAGCGGTCCCGCGTTCGGGCCCCAGCCGCCGCGCCAACATCGTGCCCATGGCGGCGGGCCCGTGTGCGGGGTCGTGCCAGAGGCGCAGACACCGGACGCTCAGCGCCTCCAACGGGGTCAGCCCCTTCATCGCCGAGACCGGGAATGCCCCCTCCATGTCTCTCTGGTGCTTCATTTCGTGAGGATCAGCTTGCCGGCGCGGGTGATGCGCAGCGTGTAGGTCTGGTCGTCGAGAATGATATTGGCCGTCACGCCGCCGGCGGTCAGGACGCGCGCATCGTGGCAGGTCGTGTCGGGCTGAAGTTCGGGCTGTTGCTTGGTCTGGGCGCGGATCATCGCGTGTCCTCCGGCTGTCTGTCGGCTCTCCACGTCGCGTGGCTGGGTCATCAACTGTCATGCCGGGCTGATTCCGTTCGGGTGGCTTGGCCTGATCAAGCTGACAAAAATACTTGGTCATGTCAATTCTGATAAAATCTATCAGCTTTATACCCCGGTGTTGGTGGGCGTGACGACAAGGCCCGGGACATGTCCCGCGCGGCGGCGTCATTGAAAAGTCTCTGGCCATGGCCGGCCCGTTCGTCCTATCATCGGCGCGCCATGGGGCAGAGCAGCCTGTAAGGCAGGAACGATCCGATGACCCTTCAGAAGATCAAGCAGGATCCGATTTCGCTGAACGCGCACGGAAAGCGCGACCTGCGCACGCAATTCGCGGCCCTGTGTTACCGCATCAAGGGCGGCAAGCCTGAATTCCTGTTGATCACCAGCCGCGGCTCTGGGCGCTGGATCATTCCCAAGGGCTGGCCCGTTGACGGCCGAACGCCGGGCGAAAGCGCCCTGACCGAGGCCTGGGAAGAAGCCGGGGTACAGGGCCGCGTGATCGAGCGGTGCATCGGCCTCTTCTCCTATCACAAGGAAATCGGCGATACCGATGGCAGCCTGCCCTGCCTCGCTCTCGTCTATCCCGTCAAGGTCAAGGCCCTCGCCCGCAGGTATCCCGAGGCCGGCCAGAGGCGCCGTCGCTGGCTGGGGCGCCGAAAGGCCGCGGAAAAGGTGTCGGACCCCGAACTGGCACGGATCATACGGGATTTCGACGCGGCGCGGCTCAAGGGGTGACCGGCGCGCGGATGCCTTGATCTTTGCGCCGTGCCGGATAATTATCGTGGGGTTCAGCCGGAAGCCGCGACATGATTCAATTCACCCTCAAATGCGATCGCGATCATCGTTTCGACAGCTGGTTCCAATCAGCCGAAGCGTACGAGAAACTGAGCGCCTCCGGCATGGTAACGTGTTCGATCTGCGGATCGACCGACGTGGACAAGGCGATGATGGCCCCGCGCGTCCAAGGCAGCCGGGCGGAGGTGGCCGAAACCCCGCCGGGGCCCGCCGCGCCCACCGACCAGGCCGTCGCGGACCTGCGCCGCGAGGTCGAGGCAAACTCCGAATACGTCGGCCGTAACTTCGTCCGCGAAGCGCGCGACATGCATGACGGGCTCTCGCCGCACAGGGCGGTCCATGGCGAAGCGCGTCCCGACGAGGCGAAGAAGCTGATCGAGGACGGCGTGCCGGTCGCCCCCCTCCCCTTCATCCCGGGGCGAAAAACGAACTGAGCCGGCACGGGCCGTGCGGCGATCACCAAAAAGGGGGCCACATGCATGTTGTCATCACGGGCGCCAGCCGCGGCATCGGTGCCGCGCTGCGCGACGAATACGTCAAGGCCGGGCACGAGGTGACAGGGACGGCGCGCGATCACGCCGGTCTTTTCCGGCTCGACGTCACGCAGCCTGACAGCCACGCCGCGCTGGCGCATCATCTCGATGGCCGGCCGATCGACCTGCTGATCTGCAACGCGGGCATCTACCCCGACAAGCACGAGAACCTTGCCGACGGCTTCCCGCCTGACATGTGGGCCGAGACGTTCGCGACCAACGTCGCGGGCGTTTTCCAAACGGTGCAATCGCTTTTGCCCAACCTACAGGCTGCCGGGAAAGCGAAGATCGCGATCATGTCCAGCCGGCTGGGCAGTCATGCCCATGCAGCGGGCGGCAGCTATGCCTATCGCGCCTCCAAGGCCGCCGCGCTCAGCCTCGGGCGCAACCTCGCGGTCGATCTCGAACCGCTCGGAATCGCGGTCGGCACCTATCATCCCGGCTGGGTCCGCACCGACATGGGCGGCACCAACGCGGATATCGACGTCGCCGAGGCAACCGAGGGCCTCATGCAGCGTTTCGCGGCGCTGTCCGTCGCCACGACAGGATGTTTCCAAACGTGGGACGGGCGCGACCTGCCGTTCTGACCGCCCCCGCGTCCGTTCGGGGCGACCACCTATTGCCCTCCCGCGCAACGGCGCGTAAACCGCGCCCGGTCAACCGGCACAGGATACGCTCATGTCCGTTCTCGTGATGAAATTCGGTGGTACATCCGTCGCCACGCCCGACCGCATCCGCCGCGCCGCCAAGCGCGTCGGCGTCGAAGTGGCCAACGGGCATGACGTGATCGTCATCGTCTCGGCCATGGCCGGCAAGACGAACGAACTGGTGGGCTACGTGAACGAGACCTCGCCGCTTTACGACGCGCGGGAATACGACGCGATCGTCAGCTCGGGCGAGAATGTCACGGCCGGGCTCATGGCGCTGACCTTGCAGGAAATGGACATCCCGGCGCGCAGCTGGCAGGGCTGGCAGGTGCCTGTGCAAACCACCAGCGCCCATTCCGCTGCCCGGATCGAGGAAATCCCGCCCGACAATATCGCGGCGAAATTCCACGAGGGGATGCGCGTGGCGGTGATCGCGGGCTTTCAGGGCGTCAGCCCCGAGAGCCGCATCACCACGCTGGGCCGGGGCGGCTCCGACACCACGGCCGTGGCCTTCGCCGCGGCGTTCGACGCGGTGCGCTGCGACATCTACACCGATGTCGATGGCGTCTACACCACGGACCCGCGCATCGCCGACAAGGCCCGCAAGCTCGATCGCATCGCCTTCGAGGAAATGCTGGAGCTGGCCAGCCTCGGCGCGAAGGTGCTGCAGACCCGCTCGGTCGAGCTGGCGATGCGCTACAATGTCAAGCTGCGCGTGCTCAGCAGTTTCGAGGAACAGTCAGATGACGCGGGCACGCTTGTCTGCGCCGAGGAGGAAATCATGGAATCGAACGTCGTCAACGGCATCGCCTATTCGCGGGACGAGGCGAAAATGACCCTTATCTCGGTCGCCGACCGCCCCGGCATCGCCGCCGCCATCTTCGGCCCGCTTTCCGAGGCGGGCGTGAACGTCGACATGATCATCCAGAACATCTCCGAGGAAGGGCGCACCGACATGACCTTCTCCTGCCCCACCGACCAGGTGGCGCGGGCCGAGAAGGCGCTGAACGGGGCCAAGGACCGCGGCGAGATCAACTTTCACGACCTAGTTGCCGATACCGCCGTGGCCAAGGTTTCCGCCGTCGGCATCGGCATGCGCAGCCAGTCGGGCGTGGCCGCCCGGATGTTCCAGACCTTGCGCGACGAGGGCATCAACATAAAGGTCATTGCAACCTCCGAGATAAAGATTTCCGTCCTGATCGACCGAAAATACATGGAACTCGCGGTTCAGGCACTGCATGATGCGTTCGAACTGGACAAGGCGGCCTGAGCGCGCATCCCGATCGCGATGGGGCTGAGGCCACGGCAACGAAAGGCCCGGAACGGCGCGGATCATGAGACAGGATTTCACGACAGACAGTCGGCAGATGCTGGGCCGCCTGCGCTCCGTCATGGCCGAGGACGCCGCGGGCCAGCAGCGGCTTGACCGCATCACCCAGCTCATCGCCGAGGAGATGCGCACCGAGGTGTGCTCGATCTACCTGTTCCGCGATGCCGACACGCTGGAGCTCTGCGCGACCGAAGGTCTGAACCCCGACGCGGTTCACGAAACCCGGATGAAACTGGGCGAGGGTCTCGTGGGCCGGGTCGCGCGGACCGGGCAGGTCATCAACACCGACGACGCCCCGGGCACCAAGGGCTTCCGCTACATGCCCGAAACCGGCGAGGAGGCCTATTGCAGCTTCCTCGGCGTGCCTGTCCAGCGGCTTGGCGAGACGCTGGGCGTGCTGGTTGTCCAGTCCCGCGATTCGCGGCGCTTCTCCGACGAGGAGATTTACGCGCTCGAAGTGGTCGCCATGGTCATCGCCGAGATGGCCGAACTCGGCGCCTTCATCGGCGAAGGCGCGGCGATGCGCGCCCCGCACCAGCAATCGGTGCTGTTCCATGGCAACGTCGGGCAGGAGGGTGTGGCCCAGGGCCATGTATGGCTGCACGAGCCCCGCGTCGTCGTGGCCAACCCGATCGCCGATGACCCCCACCGCGAGCTTGAGCGGCTGCATGGCGCCGTGGACGAATTGCGGGTCGGCGTGGACCGGATGCTGTCGACCGCGCCCGCCGGCGAGAAGGAGCAGCTCGAGGTTCTCGAAGCCTACCGCATGTTCGCCAATTCCAAGGGCTGGATGCGCCGCATGGAAGAGGACATCAGCCGCGGGCTGTCGGCCGAGGCGGCCGTCGAAAAGGAACAATCCACCGCCCGCGCCCGGATGAATCAGGCCACCGATCCGTACCTCCGCGACAGGCTGCATGACCTCGATGACCTCAGTAACCGCTTGCTGCGCATCCTCACCGGGCAAGGCAATGAAACCGGCGCCGACATGCCGGCGGACCCGATCCTGATCGCGCGCAATATCGGGCCGGCCGAACTGCTGGATTACGGGCGCGCCCTCAAGGGCATCGTCCTCGAGGAAGGCTCGGTCGGCAGCCATGCCGCGATCGTGGCGCGCGCGCTGGCGATCCCGCTGGTGATCCATGCCGAGCGGATCACGACCGAGGCGCTGAACGGCGACCTGATCCTCGTTGACGGCGATCAGGGCATCGCGCATCTGCGCCCCGACGATTCGATCGTCACCGCGTTCCGCGACAAGATGGCCATGCAGGCGCAGGCCCACGAACGCTATGCCTCCATCCGCGACAAGCCCGCCGAAACGCGGTGCGGCACCCGGATCGGGCTGCACATGAATGCCGGGCTCATGGCCGATCTGCCCAGCCTCGAAAGCTCGGGCGCCGAGGGCGTGGGCCTGTTCCGGACCGAGTTGCAGTTTCTCATCCGCAACCACATGCCCAAGCGGGCCGAACTGTCACAGCTTTACGCGCGGGTGATGGACGCGGCCAAGGGCGAGCGCGTGGTTTTCCGGACGCTCGACATCGGGTCGGACAAGGTACTGCCCTACATGAAGGCGGTCGAGGAACCCAACCCGGCGCTCGGCTGGCGCGCCGTGCGGATCGCGCTCGACCGTCCCGGGGTGATGCGCATGCAGCTTCAGGCGCTCCTGCGCGCCGCGGGCGGGCGGCCGCTGTCGGTGATGTTTCCCTTCATCGCCCAGCGGGAGGAATTCACAGCCGCCCGCGCCGAGATGGACAAGGCGATCGAGCGCGAACGCATCCTCGGCCACCCCCTGCCCGCAACGCTGGAAGTGGGCGCGATGCTTGAAACACCGTCGCTCGCCTTCGCGCCCGACAGCTTCTACGCGGATGTCGATTTCCTCTCGATCGGCGGCAACGACCTCAAGCAGTTCTTCTTCGCCGCCGACCGCGAGAACGAACTCGTCCGCCGGCGTTACGACACGCTCAACGTGAGCTTCCTGAGCTTTCTGGAAAACATCGTGGACCGGTGCCGCTCGCTCGGCACGCCGCTGTCCTTCTGCGGCGAGGATGCCGGCCGCCCCGTCGAGGCAGCCTGCCTCGCGGCGATCGGGCTCAGGACATTGTCGATGCGCCCGGCCTCGATCGGGCCGGTCAAGTCCATCCTGCGCCGCACCCTCCTGGGCGAGCTGCGCGAGGTCATCCACGCCGCCCGCGCCGATGGGCTGCAATCGGTACGCCCTCCCGTTCTGAATTACCTCAAGGGCAAGCTCTGATCCTTCCCGGCGGCCCTGCCGGGCGCTCAGCGGAACAGGCCGGAAAGCGCGCGCCCCACCGTGCCGCTGACGGACGGCCGCCGGGACGGGCCGAAGGGCAACGGGCGGCAGACCTCCATCGCCGCCACGCCCACGCGCGCCGTCAGCGCGCCGTTCACCAGCCCCTCGCCGAAGCGGCGCGACAATCTCGACAACAGCCCGCCGCCTGCGACCGAGCTCAGCATGTCGTCACCCACGGCCACCGCGCCGGTTGCCACCAGATGGGCGATCACCGCCCGGGCCAGCCGCCAGGCGCCGATCACCCCGGCGCGACCGCCATAGATCTCCGCGATGCGCCGGATCATCCGCAGGTTCGCCGCCAGCGCCCCCACGACGTCGGCCAGCGCAAGCGGCACCAGCGCCGTCACGGTGGCGACCTGCCGCGCCGCCGCCTCGACCTCGCGCTGCGCCGCCGCGTCTAGCGGCGCCAGAAGCTCCCGCTCGGCCACGTCCAGCAGCGCAGCGGCGTCGAACTGGTCGGGGCCCAGATCGGCCAACCGGTCCCGGCCCCACCGGGTATCTTCGCGGCCGGCATACAGCCGGACAAGTCGGTCCACGACCCGCCGCGCACCGGAAAGGTCGGCATCGGCAAGCGCCGTCGCGGCCGCCCGGTGCAGGCTGTCAAGCCGCGACAGCCGCGCCAGCGCCACCGCCTCGCGCAGCGCGATGATCAGCGCCTCTACACCGACGCAGCCCAGCCGCGCCGCAAGGTCCAGAAAGGCCGGGTACTCCAGCCCTGGCACGGTCATGTGG
>NZ_JBKOTX010000042.1:0-34438 GCF_047086965.1 Roseovarius halophilus (ex Wu et al. 2025)
TCCTTCGATGTTCCGGATTTCTTGTTCATCTTCGCTCCTTGGTGGCTGCGATGAACCAGAAATCCTCCGTTACGAAAACCTCAAATCTGTCCCAAAGGCGCTGACGTCAGACATGAGAAAATCAACAGTTATTGCTTTTGCTGCGTTTACTGGGTTGGTGGCTTGTGCAGCCGACTATCAAAGTAAACAAAAGGTTGTAGTCGAGGGCGAGGCTCACTTGGTCTTCAAGATGAACGCTCAACCAAATGCATATCAGGCGAGAGAAGAAGAGTTCTTTTGGGATGGCGGCTACTTGGATCCTAACGACTACAGAAAAAATGTATTGGCTATTGAAGCGGCAACAGGCTGCACTGTCATACCGAGTTCAATCCTGAATAAAGGCGTAATTACGCAAGCTGCTGTTTCATGTGATTAGCACGCCTGTACTTGGCATATGTGAGGTAATTCTTTTCTGTTAAAAATTGGGGGCCTTACCAGACCAACGCAATCCCTAGCTGTGTGAATCTAAGGGTTCCCTACGCCTAAATAGAGAACCCCAAGATACTAGGTCAGCAGTATTTACCCATTTAGGATGCGATGAACTGACATTCGAGAGATGCCCATCTGTTCTGCAATCTTGTAGGTGCTGAGACCGTCAGAGCGGAGCTTGTGGACTTGATCGCGGTCGATCCGTTTCTTGCCGCCCTTGAACTTCCCAGCGGCCTTGGCTTTGGCAATCCCTTCGGCTTGGCGCTTACGAATGATGTTGCGTTCAAACTCAGCGAAGGCACCCATCATCTGTAGTTGTAGTTTGGCGAATGCATCGTCGGCAGCGGCGCTGAAGGTCAGACGCTCAGACAAGAAGCTGATAGCAACGCCTTTGTCGTTAAGGGTCTGGATAATGTCCTGAAGGTCTCTGAGGTCACGGGCAAGGCGGTCGATGGAGTAGACAACAACGCTATCACCTTCGCGGGCATAGTCGATCATAGCTTGCAGGGCGGGCCTATCCTTGGCGGATTTACCTGATTGCTTTTCCTCAAACACCTTATCCAAGTCACCCAGTTCCTGACGATCAAGGTTCTGGCCTTCTGAACTGACGCGACGGTATCCGATAGTAGCCATGACATTCTCCTTTAGTAACATTTGATACTAGACTACAATGATTCGGTCACAACAGGAAGGAAAAACAGTCTGATGTTACCCCAAAATCAGTAACACAGTAACAGCGCCACTAGGCTACGATCTTCACTTTTTCAGCATCAACTCCCAACGACCGCGCCAAACGGCGCTTGGCCTCAGCTATGGTCAGGGGCGTGTCGCTACTTGTCGAAGGCGTCGCCGTCGAGGAGTGCGTTTACGGATTGCGACGGCGACGTGATGTCCACAGCAAGGACACGGGGCCCGTCCCAACGGCTTTCGCGCACAGGGTGCAGGACGTGGCGCAGGCGCTCGGAAACGGCTGGCCGGGCCGCACGGGACCAGCCCAGGGCGCAGATCCATCACCGGGGCGGCCATGGCCCACCGTTGGCACGCACAGGGCCACCTGGCGCCCCCTGGTCCGCTCCAATCGGGCTATCGCAACGGCGGGGTCAACCGGCCACGGGCACGCATGGGGCGCCCCGTGCACATGACCGTGCATGGGCGCGATCCGCGTCGCCGGCCTCCTGGCCGCACTCCGTGCGACCAGCCTTGCTGTTCCGGCTGCAGCGGTCATGGCTCTCCCTTCGACGGGCTTTGTCGAGCCAGCTCGATCACGGCTGGATTGCAAGCCGACGCTTGAAAATCCCGTCGATCGGGCTGTTGACCGTAATTCGCGTTCAGCGGCCGGCCAGCATCGCCAACCGGATCAGCGTCCTTTCGACCAGCGCCATCGCCGGCCCGTGCTGCCCGGCCGACCGCAGCTTCAGGTCGGTATCGGTCAGCAGCGTCAGGGCCGTCTCCAACCTTGCCGCCCCCCAGTTCTGCGCCTGCCGCAGCATCCTGTCGCGCCGGGGGCCGAAGACGGGCGGCCGAACCCGTGCGATCCCCTGCGCCGCACCGCCCGGATCGGACGCCGCGGCGTACAGCGTGCGGAAATGCCGGGTCGCGCCGATGCACAGCCCGACCGGCTGCACCCCCTGCGCCCTGAGCCGGCGCATCACCGGCCCGATCTCGCCCGTACGGGCCTCCGCCACGATGTTGAGCACATCGTCGAGGTCGGCCTCGGTGGAGCTCGGGGCGCAGGCAAGCACGTCCTCCGGGGTCAGCGGCCCCTCGTCGCCCAGCTTGTAAAGCGCAATCTTTTCAACTGTCTGCCGGAAATCTCCCGGATCAAGTTCCCGCGACAGGGCGGTCAGGTCACGCATCGCGTCGCTTCCCACGTCGCGCAGGCCGGCCGCGCGCAGCGACGCCTCGATCTCCTCGCGCGAGGGCGGATCGTCATAGATCGCGGCGGCATAGGCGTTGGGATGCCCCTCGAACAGCTTGCGCAGCTTCGAGGCGGGTTTCAACTGTCCCGCCGTCACGACGATCTGCGCATCGCCCTCGGTCCATGCCGCCACCGCCTCGATGATCGGGGCGGCCACGCTCTCGGTCGCGTCTTCGACAAAGGCCACGCGCGGCCCCGGAAAGAACCCCTGCGCCTTGATCGCGTCCATCAACAGCGCCGGGTCCTTGCGCAGCTCGGCAGCCGGGATGCGGGTCAGGCGCATCTCTTCTTCGCCCGCGGGGCCGATCAGCGCGGCGATGACCTCCTGCCGGCGCAGGGCCACCCGCATCCCGTCGGGCCCGTAGATCAGCAGCCCCGTTCGCTGCGGCTCGGGCCTGGCGAAATATCCCGGCGCCGCGCGGCCCGACAGCTTCATGCCGGCCGCCCCGGCGCGGCGGCGATCAGGCGGGTGACGATCTGCTCGGCGAGGATGGTCATCAACCGGGCGCGCGCGTCCCGCTCGGCCGATTGCGTCGCCACGGTGGAGCCGGAGGCGGAGTAGCTGGTGAAGCTCTCGGCCTTGCCGCTGGTGACAACCGCACCGTCGTCGAGATCGCGCAGCGCATAGGTGACGTTCCCCAACAGGTTGTAGCGCAGGGTCACGTTGTTGGCCGATATCGCGATCGGGTCTGCCGTGGTACGGATCGAGTACGACAGGCCGTAACGCGCATCCGCCGCCCGGCCCAGCCTGGTTTCGAGCGCGCGGGTCAGTTGAAAGCCGTCTCGGCTGTCCGGGGCGTCCACGCGCACGGCATTGCGCAGCACGGCGGCGCTGCCGCCCGGCCCGTAGGCCGGGGTGAACCCGCAGCCCGCCAGCCCGGCAGCACAGCCCGTCAGCAGGAATTTGCGGCGGTCAAATGACGACATTCACGATCCGGCCGGGGACGACGATGACCTTCTTGGGCTGGGCCCCTTCCAGCGCCTTGACCACAGCATCGGCCGCCAACGCGGTTTTTTCAACCTCGGCCTTGTCCATGTCGCGTGGCACGCTGATTTCGCCGCGTCGCTTGCCGTTGATCTGAACCGGCAGGGTGATCGTCTCGTCCACCAGCATCGCCGCGTCGGCCACCGGCCACGAGGCCTGCGCGACCAATCCCGCGCCATCCAGCATCGACCAAAGCTCTTCCGACAGGTGCGGCGTCATCGGCGACATGAGCTGCACGAGGGCCCGCGCCGCCTGCCGCTTGGCCCCCGTGCCCGCCCTGGATTTGGCCAGCGTGTTGGTAAAGGCATAGAGCTTGGCGATCGCGGCGTTGAAGCCGAAGGATTCCACCCCGCCGGTGACCTCGTGAATGGTCTTGTGCATCTCGCGCAGCAGCGCCTCGTCCTCGGCTGTCTCCTCGCCCTCAGCGCTCTGCGCGATCTCGGACACGATGCGATGAACCCGCGTCAGGTGCTTGTGCGCGGCCTCGGCGCCGGCTTCCGTCCATTCCACGTCGCGCTCGGGTGGGCTGTCCGACAACACGAACCAACGCGCGGTGTCGGCGCCGAATTCCCGGATGATCGTGACAGGATCCACCACGTTCTTCTTGGATTTCGACATCTTGGCCGAGGGGATGATCCCGAGCTTCGGCTCTTCGTCACCCACCGAGTCAATTATCCAATGAGTATTCCACGCCTTTCTCAGCGCGTTGGCGTCAGTCGGGTCAATTCCTTGCCGTCTTACGAATTCCTTCGGCATAGCAGCAGGCTTGCCTTCTACCTCGAACCGAACAACTTCGTCCGGATAGTAAAACTTTACTCTGAAGCTACCCAGATTATTTCCATCAGCAGCCTGCGTGCGAACCGCACCCTGATAGCACTCGTGCGTCACCATGCCTTGCGTGAACAACGCGTCAAAGGGTTCGCGCGATTTCCCGGGCAGGTGGCCGCAGATATGCATCGCCCGGGCGAAAAAGCGCGAATAGAGCAGGTGCAGGATCGCGTGCTCGATGCCGCCGATATACTGGTCCACGTTCATCCAGTACTCGGCCTCCTCCATCACCGTGGGCGTCTCGGCCCGCGGCGCGGTGAAGCGCGCGTAGTACCACGAGCTGTCCACGAAGGTATCCATCGTGTCGGTTTCGCGCGTGGCGGGCGCGCCGCAGGCCGGGCAGGCGCAATCGCGCCATGTCGGGTGACGGTCCAGCGGGTTGCCGGGTACCGAGAAATCGATCGGTGTGCCGCCCTCGTCATAGGGAAGCTGGATCGGCAGGTTTTCCTTCTTCTCGGGCACCACGCCGCAGGTGTCGCAATGCACCACGGGGATGGGGCAGCCCCAGTAACGCTGGCGCGACAGGCCCCAATCGCGCAGGCGGTACTTGGTGACACCTTGGCCCACGCCGCGGGCCTCGCAGAAATCGATGGCGGCGTCGATCGCCTGATCGCCCGTCTGCACCTCGTCGCCGGCGACCCCCCTGACATACCGGACCTTCTCGGTTTTCGGAGGCACGAAGGCCGTCCCCCCGTCCTCGGGTCGGGTATACGGCTCGCCCGGGGTTTCCGGCTCGAAGGTCGAGGTGACGGGCAACTCGTACTTGCGCGCGAAATCCAGGTCGCGCGGGTCATGCGCGGGGCAGCCGAAGATCGCGCCGGTGCCGTAGTCCATCAGGATGAAGTTGGCGACGTAAACCGGCAGTTCCCACGCGTTGTCGAAAGGATGCCGCACGCGCAGCCCGGTGTCGAAACCCCGCTTCTCGGCCTTTTCAAGCTCTTCCTCCGAGGTACCTATGCGGCGGCATTCGGCGTTGAACGCCGCCAGATCGGCGTTGTCCTTCTCCAGTTGCCGCGCCAGCGGGTGATCGGGCGACACGCCGATGAAGCTGGCGCCGTTCAGGGTGTCGGGGCGGGTGGTATAAACCTCGATCCGGTCATGGCCGTCGGGGCCGTCGATCAGGGAAAAGGCGAATTGCAGTCCGCGCGATCGGCCGATCCAGTTTTCCTGCATCAGCCGCACCTTGGCGGGCCAGTTTTCCAGCCCGTCCAGCGCGTCGAGCAGATCGCCGGCGAAATCCGAGATGCGGAAGAACCACTGCGTCAGCTCGCGCCGCTCGACCACCGCGCCCGACCGCCAGCCGCGGCCGTTCTCGACCTGCTCGTTGGCCAGAACGGTCATGTCGACCGGGTCCCAGTTCACGACCGCCTCCTTGCGGTAGACCAGCCCCTTTTCGAGGAAATCGAGGAACAACGCCTGCTGCTGTCCGTAGTACTCCGGGTCGCAGGTGGCGAATTCGCGTGTCCAGTCGATCGACAGCCCGAGCGGCTTCATCTGGTCGCGCATGTCCGCGATGTTGGCATAGGTCCAGTCCTTGGGGTGGCCGCCGCTGGCCATCGCCGCGTTCTCGGCGGGCATCCCGAAGGCGTCCCAACCCATCGGGTGCAGCACGTTGTGGCCGGTGGACATCTTGTAGCGCGCGATCACGTCGCCCATCGTGTAATTGCGCACATGGCCCATGTGGATGCGCCCCGACGGATAGGGAAACATCTCCAGCACGTAGTATTTGGGCCGGTCCGCGGTGCGGGTGGCCCGGAAGATATCCGCCTTGTCCCAGGCGGCCTGCCATTTCGCCTCGATATCGGCGGCTGCGTAACGCGACATGGCCACGACCTTTCTGATGATCCTTGCGTCGCCCGCGTGATAGGCGCAGATCGGCGCAGGGTCCAGACTCCGTGCACAGAATCCGGCTCTTTGCAGGGGGGCGGATCGGCCTTATAACGGCGCGAAAGGCATCGGGCGATCATCTCCAATGAAAATCCTCTTCATCCATCAGAATTTCCCGGGACAGTACAAGCACCTCGCCCCGCTTCTGGCCAGCCAGGGGCACGAATGCGTGGCGCTGACGCTGCGCGTCAAGGAAGCCACCACGTGGCAGGGCGTGCGCGTGCTGCCCTACAAGCTCTCGCGCGGGTCCGGGCAGAACGTGCATCCGTGGCTTGTCGACCTCGACACCAAGGTGACGCGCGGCGAAGCGTGCTTTCACGCGGCGACAAAGCTCAGGCAGGCGGGCTTCATGCCCGACCTCATCCTCGCGCATCCGGGCTGGGGCGAGTCGATGTTCCTGCACGATGTCTGGCCGGAGGCGCGCATCGGGCTTTACTGCGAGCTGTATCATCACGCCGAGTATCCGCATCTCAACTTCGATCCCGAGTTCCAGAAGGCCGACACGACGACCGAGGTGCTGCGCATCCGCATGAAGAACCTCAACAATCACCTGCATTTTCCCGCCGCAACCGCCGGCATCAGCCCGACACGGTTCCAGGCCGACACCTTCCCGGCCGAGTTCCGCGACCGCATCACCGTGTCGCATGACGGGATCGACACGGCACACAACGTCCCCGACCCCGACGTGCGCCTGACGCTCGAGGACAAGCTGCAGGTCAGCCGCGAGGACGAGGTGATCACCTTCGTCAACCGCAACCTCGAACCCTATCGCGGCTACCACGTCTTCATGCGCGCCTTGCCCCGCCTGCTGAGGGAACGGCCGAACGCCAGGGTGCTGATCGTCGGCGGTGACGAGGTCAGCTACGGCGCGCGCCCGCCCAACGGCCAGACCTGGAAGCAGATCTTCATCGACGAGGTCCGGGGCCGGATTCCGACACCCAGCTGGAACCGCGTGCATTTCCTTGGCCGCATCCCCTATGGCCAGTTCACGCGCCTGCTGCAGGTCAGCCGCGTGCATGTCTACCTGACCTATCCCTTCGTCCTGAGTTGGAGCCTGATGGAAGCGATGAGCTGTGGCGCCGCCGTCGTGGCCAGCGACACCGCGCCCGTGCGCGAGGTGATCGGCCATGACACCACCGGGCGACTCGTGGATTTCTTCGATGGCGATGCCATGGTCGAGCAGGTCTGCGACCTGCTGGACGACGCCGATGCACGCCGACGCCTCGGAACTGCCGCGCGCGATCTCATGCGCAGCGATTACGACCTGAACAGCATCTGCCTGCCGCGACAGGTCAACTGGGTCACGTCGCTCATGGACACCGCGCCGGGCTGAAGGAACCTACCCGTCCGCGTCCTGACCAAGCGCCAGCGTGTGCTCGCGCAGCCATGACATGAACCCGCGTGGATCCTTCTGCAGAAGGCGCATGTGCTCGGCCGCGACGGGCCTGCCCACCACAGGCCGCTGCGGACGATTGCAGCTCTTGACGACCTCGTGCAACAGGAAGCTCTGCCGCAGGGTGGGCGAGATGCAATTGGCGATCTGGTAGGCCCGGGTGTTCGCCCCGGGAAAATAGATCGGCACGACCGTCGCACCCGACCGGCGAATCATCTGGGCGGTGAAGACGTTCCACTCCCGCTCCTGCACCGGGCCGAACCACGTGTCCGACGACGCCACGACGCCGGACGGGAAGACGCTGATCAGCCCCCCATCCTTGAGATGGGCCATCGCCTTGGCCCGCATCTCCACGCTCTTGCGCTGCGCGTCGGGCTCATGCGGGAAAGGCACCGATATCATGTAGGACGCCGCGACCTCGTCGATACCGGTCAGCAACGCCCGGGTCAGGATCTTGTAATCGGTCCGCCGCCGCCCGATCAGATCGGCAAGAATCATCCCGTCGACCAGCCCGTGCGGATGATTGGCCACCACCACGACAGGCCCCTCGCGCGGGATGCGCCGGACCTGCTCATCCGGCGTCAGAAGGTCGATCCCCATCGTCTCTAGAGCAGCCCGCCAGAAAGGCTGCCCCGCCGGCGCCCCGCGTTTCTCGAACGCGCGGATCATCCGCAGGATTGTCAGCTTGCCGGTGAACCATTCCACTGTCCGGATGACGCGTGCCGCGAAAGGCGTGTCGAAGGAATTTGCATAGGTCAGACTGCGACGGTCATACTTGGTGAACTGCACCGTTTCACCGCCCGTGCCGTCTGCGCCCTCGGTCCTTTTGTCCGGCACCTCGTTGGTTCCCGTCGCATCGCGCATGGCTGCGCCTTTCACATGTCCTCGCCGAACCTGTTGGCCACCAGCGCTTGCAGCGCATCGGCCAACGCCGCCGCATCGGGGCCGGATATCTGCACGTCAATAGTCGTTCCTTTGGAGGCTGCCAACATCAAAAGCCCCATGATGCTGTCGCCACCGGCGGTCTGGCCGTCCAGCGTGACCTCGGCCGTGGCGTCGAATCCTTCCACGACCTCGACCAGCTTGGCCGCGGCGCGCGCATGAAGGCCCTTTTCGTTCACGATCGGCAACTGCCGCGTCTCTTTCCCGGTCATCTGTCCTTCGATCTATTGCGCCGACACGTTGTGGCTGTCTATGTACTTCCGCCCGGCGTCCAGCGCGGCGCGCACGGCATCCGCGAGGGGCTTGTCACGGCTCTTGGCCAGCTTGATGAGCATGGGAAGGTTCGCGCCGAACAGGATGCGGCGATCATCGGGCATGCACGCCTTCAGCGACAGGTTCGAGGGCGAGCCCCCGAAAAGGTCGGTCACGATCACCACGCCCCGTCCGCGATCCACCGCGTCCGCCGCCGCGCAAATCTCGGCCTGCTTGGCCGCCCGGTCATGGTCGCCCTCGATCGAGATCGCCCTGATACCCGTCTGATCGCCGACGACATGTGCGATCGCACGAAGGTATTCCGCCGCAAGCCCGCCATGCGCCACGATAACGATACCGATCAATACCGTCGCTCTCCTGTTCTCGCTCGTTTCCCGGCCGTCGGTCACGTCGCCTTGGCCTGCAGCTTGTCCCGACGTTCAAGCTCCCGATGCCTTATTGACACCCGCCAGCCGTCATCCGCAAGGGCCTTTGCCAAAGTTTCCGCCATGGCCACGCTGCGATGCTGCCCGCCGGTGCATCCGAAACCGATAGAAAGATAGGCTTTGCCCTCTTCCTCGCAGGCGGGCAGCATCAGCGAAACGAGGTCATGGGTCTTGTCGCGAAAAGCGGCGAACCGCGCATCGTCGCGGATATGCGCCGCCACCTCGGCGGCGAGGCCGTCCTTGGCGCGCAGGGCCTCGTCCCAGTAGGGATTGCGCAGGAAACGGCAATCGAACACCATATCGAGGCCGCGCGGCAGGCCGCGCTTGTAGGAAAACGAATGGACCGAGACCGCCAGCCGCCCGGCGCCCCGCGGCAGGTACCATCGCTCCAGCTCCGCGCGAAGGTCATGGGGGCTCAACTCGGACGTGTCGATCAGGACGTCGGCGCGCGCGCGGATCGGCCCCAGCAGATCGAACTCACGCTCGATCCCGACGCCCGCGTTTTCACCCGGGGACAGCGGGTGCCGGCGCCGTGTCTCGGAAAACCGCCGCAACAGGACATCGGCGTTGCTGTCCAGGTACAGCACTTCCAGCGGGCGCTCCGCCGGTTCGGACGGGGCGCCCAGCCTGTCGATCGCCTCGATCAATGCGGCGGTCGAGAAATCGCGGTTGCGCACGTCCACGCCAAGGGCGAGGGGCTTGTCGATGTCCGGCCCCGCCAGCAGGCGCGGCAACAGCGACAGGGGCAGGTTGTCGATGACCTCGTAGCCCAGGTCCTCAAGCACGTGTATCGCCGTGGTGCGGCCCGCCCCTGACGGCCCCGTCACGAGGACCAACCGATGGAAACTGTCACGCGGGGTCATCTCCCCGGCCTCCTTTTCAAGCTACCCTTCCCGCTGTGATATAGAGCATGATTGCCGCGGGAAAATGACGCCCCGGCTGCCCGTGCAGCACCGCGACGGGGGTTTGCAGCAACGGGGCTTGCCGCTGCGGCGGCAATCTTTCCGTCTCTGTCCTGTCGAGGTCCACGATCAGCGCAACAGGCACCGGGCCCGAGGCATCAGCCGAAAGGAGGCCCACCCCGCGGGCTTCGATCAGGCCCGCGATCCGGGGCGGGCAACCCGCCAGAACCCGGGACCCATCGCGCCACAATCGCGTGCGGTCATCCGCCACGAGCGCCGCGCCCAACGCCATGAGCTGCAACGCCAGCGCCGATTTCCCGCTGCCGGACGCCCCCCGGATGAGGACACCCCGGCCGGCAACGGCCACGCAGCTTGCATGGACCGTCGTCAGATCTTCCGGCTGCGGCTGTGCAGGCCCCGGGCACGCCATTGCTCAGACGGGCAAGCCCACGACGAAACGCGCGCCCAGCGGGTCCGAGGTGATGTCGGCATCGGTCGGACGGATGTTCTCGGCCCAGATCACCCCGTCATGCGCTTCCACGATCTGCTTCGAGATCGACAGCCCAAGTCCCGAGTTGTTCCCGAATTCGCCCTCGTCGCGTTGCGAGTAGAATCTCTGGAAGATCTTGGTCAGCGATTGCTCTGGGATGCCCGGCCCGGTGTCCTCGACCACGACGAGAACCCGGTTTTCACGCTTGCGCGCCCAGACCCGGATCGCGTCGCCTTCCTCGCAGAAACTGATCGCGTTGGTGATGAGGTTGACGAAAACCTGCGCCAGCCGCGCCTCCAGCCCGGTGATGATGATCGGGTTGGCGGGGAAATCGGTGATGAACTCGACGTCCCTTTTCTTTGCCTCCTCACCGAGATAGGCGGTGAGATTGCGCAGCATCTCCAGCAGGTCGAACGGCTCCTGCTCTTCCTTCACGAGCTCGGAGTCGAGCCGCGACGCGTTGGAGATATCGCTGACCAGACGGTCCAGCCGGCGCACGTCGTGCTCGATCACTTCGAGCAGCTTCTCGCGCTGGTCGGCCCTCTTGGCGACGCGCATCGTTCCCACCGCGCTTCGAAGGCTCGCCAGCGGGTTCTTGATCTCGTGCGCGACATCCGCGGCGAACTGCTCGTTGCTGTCTATCCGGTGGTAAAGCGCGCCCACCATGCCGCGCAGCGCGCCGCTCAGCCTGCCGATCTCGTCCGGGCGCGCCGTCAGGTCGGGGATGCGGATGCGCCCGCCGCTGCCGCGGTTGCCACTGCGCGCGCGCCCGATCTCGGCCGCCGAGGCGAGGTCCGACAACGGGTTGGCGATGGTCGAGGCGAGGATCAGGCTCAACCCGATGGAAACAAGCGTGGCGATGATGAACATGCGCAGCACCCGCTCGCGTTCGTAGCGCACCAGCATGTCGATTTCGCCCGAGGGGCTGACCAGGGCCGCCACGCCGACCGGGTTGCCGTCACGGTCCAGCGGCGTCGCCACGGACAAAACCGTGCCGCCCTCCAGTGTCTGGGTGCGCACCTGCGTCCCGTCCGTCAGGGCTTCGCGCGCCAGTTCCTTCAGCCTTTCCTCCACCGGCGGGGGCGGTGACCCCGACATGACCGTGGCGAAAGGCGCCGAAATCCAGTTCCAGACGGAATTCAACGCGTCCGTGATGACGGTCGACCGCGGCGTGATGCTCGCGGCCGGCCGGACCTCGGTGCCGACGGTGCGCGCCACGACGGTGCCCTGCGTGTCGAGAATGAACGCCTCGACGCCATCGCGCAGCGACACACGCTCCAGCGTGGCCCCGGGCGATATGCCGTCCCCGGTCGCAAGGCTCACCGGCGCGCCCGCGGGCATCATCGCCTCGAACAGGTCGGCGACAAGTTCGACCTCGCCGACAAGACTGTCGGCGCGCTGCAGCGCAAGGTTGTCGCGTGAGGAATTCAGGTACAGGATGCCGGCCACCAGCACGTTCAGCGCGATGAGGTTGAACGTGATGATCTTGCGCGTCAGCGAGGATTCCCGCAGCGAGAAGACGCCGCGCCGTTCACGGCGGGCGCGGAGCTCGTCCTCGACGATGTTGTCGGGGGCAACGAAATCATCGCCCAGCACAACGTCATCGTCCCGATGCGACGCCATGTCGCGCACGTCAATCCTCTCGGCCAGGGCCATTACTCTTCGTTGTACCTGTACCCGATACCATAAAGCGTCTCGATTGCCGAGAATTCAGGGTCCACCATGCGTAGTTTCTTGCGCAGCCGCTTGATGTGGCTGTCGATCGTGCGGTCATCGACGTAAACCTGGTCGTCATAGGCCACGTCCATCAGCTGATCGCGGCTCTTGACGAAGCCCGGGCGCTGCGCGAGCGCCTGCAGCAACAGGAACTCGGTCACGGTCAACGACACGTCCTGACCCTTCCACGTGACGGCATGGCGCAGCGGGTCCATCCGCAATTCGCCACGCTCCAGCACCTTGGTTTCCTCGGTATCGCCGACGATGTCGCCGGCCACCGCATCCTGCCGGCGCAGCAGCGCGCGGATACGTTCCACTAGCAGCCGCTGGCTGAAAGGCTTCTTGACATAATCGTCGGCGCCCATGCGCAGGCCGAGCACCTCGTCGATCTCGTCATCCTTGGAGGTCAGGAAAATGACCGGCATCGAGGATTTCTGCCGCAGACGCTGCAACAGATCCATGCCGTCCATGCGGGGCATCTTGATGTCCAGAACGGCCATGTCCGGCAATTTCTTGCTGAAGGCGTCGAATGCCTGTTGGCCGTCATTGTAAGTGTCTACCTCGAAACCCTCTGCCTCGAGGGTCATGGATACCGATGTCAGTATATTCCTGTCATCGTCCACAAGGGCGATTGTCGGCATGGGAAATTTCCTTGTTCTGCTCTGGTTGCCTTATTTTTTTCACCATTATGCGCCTTTTTTGGCTTGCCGATCAATCCCAAACTGCGAATCGGCCCGTCTTTCGCGAATGATCGAACCGGAATTTCGTAACCATCGGCTGAATAGCCACGGGCCACGTGAACAGACCCGCGCGGGGACAAACGGCTGGTTGCGCTAACTTGGATTTGATTGCGCTAACTGCCTAAAAGCGTCCTGTTCATTCGCAAAACCGTCATGTTATGACCCGCGCATCGGGCGGGTCACAGCGCCAACGCGGACGCCGCGGCACCGCCATCGCCCCGGTTAAATGCTACAGGAGCTTTGAGATAATGACATTCGGACGGGTAAACCCGCAATTCCGGCTTGAGGATCAGGGAATCACCGGGCTTGGCAATGTCTATTACAACCTGGTCGAGCCGTCCCTGATCCAGGCCGCGCTCAAGAACGACGAGGGCCAGCTCGGCCGTGGCGGCACCTTCCTCGTCTCCACGGGCAAGTTCACCGGGCGCTCCCCCAAGGACAAGCACGTGGTCAGGACCGACAACGTCGCCGACACGATCTGGTGGGACAACAACGCCGAGATGTCACCCGACGGTTTCGACGCGCTCTACCAGGACATGATAACCCACATGCAGGGCGGCACCTATTACGTGCAGGACCTCACCGGGGGCGCCGACCCCGCCAATGCCATCAAGGTGCGCATGATCACCGAACTGGCATGGCACGGGCTTTTCATCCGCCACCTGCTCCGCCGACCCGATCGCGACGCCCTCGACAAGTTCATCGCCGATTTCACCGTCATAAACTGCCCGACATTCCGCGCCGACCCGGCAAAGCACGACTGCCGCTCGGAAACGGTCATCGCGCTGAACTTCGATCGCAAGATCATCCTGATCGGCGGCACCGAGTACGCCGGCGAAAACAAGAAATCGGTCTTCACGCTGCTCAATTACCTGCTGCCCGAAAAGGGCATCATGCCCATGCACTGCTCGGCCAATCATGCAAATGACAACCCGATCGACACCGCCGTTTTCTTCGGGCTCTCGGGAACCGGCAAGACCACGTTGTCGGCCGATCCCGAACGCACGCTGATCGGCGACGACGAACACGGCTGGTCCGATCGTGGCACCTTCAACTTCGAAGGCGGCTGCTACGCCAAGACCATCAATCTCGACCCCGAAGCCGAACCCGAGATCTACGCGACGACCACCAAGTTCGGTACAGTGATCGAGAACATGGTCTATGACCCAGAGACGCTGGAGCTGGATTTCGAGGACGATTCCCTTACCGCGAACATGCGCTGCGCCTACCCGCTGGAATACATCTCGAACGCCTCCAAGACGGCCATCGGCGGACACCCGAAAAACATCATCATGCTGACCTGCGATGCGTTCGGCGTGCTGCCGCCGATCGCGCGGCTGACCCCGGCGCAGGCGATGTATCATTTCCTGTCGGGCTTCACGTCCAAGGTGGCCGGCACCGAACGCGGGATAACCGAGCCCGAGCCGACATTCTCCACCTGCTTCGGTGCGCCCTTCATGCCGCGGCGCCCCGAGGTCTACGGCAACCTGTTGCGGGAAAAGATCGCAAGGCACGGCGCGACATGCTGGCTGGTCAATACCGGCTGGACGGGCGGCTCCTACGGTGTCGGCTCACGGATGCCGATCAAGGCGACGCGCGCCCTGCTGACGGCCGCGCTGGACGGATCGCTGTCGAACGTCGAATTTCGCAAGGACCCGAATTTCGGGTTCGAGGTGCCCGTCGATGCGCCGGGCGTGCCCACGGTTCTGCTGAATCCGCGGCGCACGTGGGACAAACCTGACAGCTATGACCGGCAGGCGGCAAAGCTGGTGCAGATGTTCGCGGACAACTTCGATCAATACCTGCCCTTCATCGACGACGACGTGAAGGCGGTCGCCATCGGCTGAACGAGCACCCGCCCGTGCCGGCAAGCGAGGGCAGGGCGGGTTACCCGGCCTTTGCCTTCCCGGTTTCCGGTGCGGCATCGCGCCCTTGCCCCGCATCCGCTGCATCGCGGCATGACGTCGCAACAGCGGCGGCGGGCGCGTCCTGCACACCGTCGCACTACGGACGCGATACCGATGCAATGCCGAAGGCTTGTCAGACGCATGGTGTCAGCCCCCCATCAGCCCCCGCCGGACAAGGTTCAGCCCCGCCAGCAACAGCACCGCCAAGGTGGCCTTCCGAAAAGCCGGCTGATCGATCCTGTCATGCAGGCGGAACCCCAGCCACAAGCCCAGGATGGCCGGCACGACCAGCGCCAGCGAAAATGGCGCGGTGGCCGCGTTGAGCAGCCCCGACCCCAGATGCGCAGCCGTCAACGCGAGCGCACCCAACCCGTAGATGACGCCCTGCACGCGCATCTGCTCGCCTTTTTCGGTTTCCCGCGCCATCAGCATTGCAACCGTTGGCGGCCCCCAAACACCTGAAATTCCCCCGAAAAAACCGGCTACAGCGCCAATTGCGGCTTCGGCTTTGAGTCCTGCGCCCTTTGGCAGGCGCAACGTCAGACCGGCCAGTGTCAGAACCGCGTAAAGGCTGATAGGCACCCCGATCAACAGCAGCAGAGCGGCGCCGTCGATGAACCGAACCAGTTGCGCCGAGGCGAGCAGGAAAATCAGACCGACGCCAAGGAACGTCTTGAATTTGTTCATGGAATAGACCGCGGCGCGGGGACCTTGCCGCAATGCCTGCCACAGGTTGGTGACAACGGTCGGCAGGATCAGGCCCGCCAACGCCAATTCCGGCGCCACCACCGAGCTCAGCCCCGAGATCATCACCATCGGCATGGCGAAACCTACCAGCCCCTTGACGAAACCGGCCCCCACCGCAACTCCAAGGCAAGCACCCCAAGCGACCACCGACAGGTCCAAGAAATTTTCCATGGCTGCCGTGATACCATCTCAGGGATGATGCGCAGCCGAAAAATGGGCACGCAACAAATGATCAACTCCGCACCCTCACGCGTATAATAGTTGCGCTGCAACTGCGAAATGGTTAGACAGGGCACAACAGAAAAAGGATGTGACACATGGCGCATGACGGACAGGATGCCGCAATGGCAAACCCGATCATTCTCGATGGCCTCCTCGCCTTGACCGGGGCGGCTTTCAAGCCGGCGGAAACAGTTTTTGAGAAAGCGAAAAAGGCGTTAAGCCAGATGGTTACGGTCGATGGCCGTGTCTCGGGCAGCGCGATCAACGACAACCAGACAGCGGCACACGGCTTGGCGTGGCTGGCCACCTACGTCGAATCCCTGCGGCAGATGCAAAACTGGGCCGAGAACCTGCAGACAGCCGGGAAGTTCGGGGAAGTCGAGCAACTGATTCACCAGATTGCCTTTGGCGAATACCTCGCCCAGATCCACGGCGGCATTCAGATGAACCAGGGCGAGATCGTCCGGCTGACCGATTTCGGGTTGAGCCCTGAACATATCCTGTCCGACGCCGCTGTCCTGACCCTGATGCAGGCGGGGAACACGCAAGCCGCTCGCACGCGCCTGGTGGAACTGATGCAGGAACGTGCCGCGGAAATCACCGTCGGGGCGAGCGGCTTGGACGACGAACTGGAAATGATACGCGAACAGTTTCGCCGCTATTCGGTCGACAGGATCGACCCGCATGCCCATGACTGGCACCTGAAGGACGAATTGATCCCGCTCGATGTAATTGATGAACTTGCCGAGATGGGCGTTTTCGGCCTCACGATACCCGAGGAGTACGGCGGGCTGGGCTTGTCCAAAGCGTCGATGTGCGTGGTCTCCGAGGAACTTTCGCGAGGCTATATCGGCGTCGGCAGTCTGGGCACCCGGTCAGAGATCGCGGCCGAACTCATCCTTGCCGGCGGCACCGAGGATCAAAAGCAGAAATGGCTTCCCAAGCTGGCCAGCGGTGAAACGCTGCCGACAGCCGTGTTCACCGAACCCAACACCGGCTCCGATCTGGGCAGCCTTCGCACGCGCGCCGTTCAGGACGACAGCGGTGACTGGAATATCACCGGCAACAAGACATGGATCACGCACGCGGCCCGGACGAATGTCATGACATTGCTTGCGCGGACCAAGCCCGACACGACCGATCACCGCGGCCTGTCCATGTTTCTTGCCGAGAAGACCCCAGGCACCGATGACGACCCGTTTCCCACACCCGGCATGACGGGCGGCGAGATCGAGGTTCTGGGCTATCGGGGGATGAAGGAATACGAGCTGGGCTTCGACAATTTCCACGTGAAAGGCGAGAACCTGTTGGGCCTTGAGGAGGGGAAAGGGTTCAAGCAGCTGATGGAAACCTTCGAATCGGCCCGGATCCAGACCGCGGCGCGCGCCGTCGGGGTGGCGCAGTCGGCGCTGGATAGCGCCATGCAATACGCAAAGGACCGCAAGCAGTTCGGCAAGGCCCTGATCGATTTCCCGCGCGTGTCAAGCAAGCTGGCAATGATGGCCGTCGAGATCATGGTGGCGCGCCAACTGACGTACTTCAGCGCGTGGGAAAAGGACAACGACCGCCGCTGCGATCTCGAAGCGGGCATGGCCAAGTTGCTCGGGGCACGCGTTGCGTGGTCGGCCGCTGACAATGCTCTTCAGGTCCACGGGGGTAACGGATTCGCCCTAGAGTATCCCGTCAGCCGTATCCTGTGCGACGCACGAATCCTCAACATCTTCGAGGGCGCAGCGGAAATTCAGGCGCAAGTCATCGCGCGGCGTCTCATGGGCTGAGCCGCTGTTGAATCACGGCCAGCGATCCGGGCGCACGGCAAGGCCGGTGCGCCCGGAGTATGCCGTTTGGGCATTACCTAGGGCCCGCCCAAAATCTCCTTGAAACCGCGCGCCTCCCACGGTTTTTATTCCGCCGGACCGATTGCCAGAGTCAGGTCGTCGAGGCCATCTATCCTGCCGCAAAGCTCGCTCCCGGGGGCAACCGGGCCGACGCCGGCGGGCGTTCCTGTATATATCAGGTCGCCGGGTTGCAAATGGTAATACCGGGACAAGTGCGAGATCAGTTCGGGCACGGACCATGCCATGTCATTCAAACGTGCCTCCTGCACCGGGTTTCCGTCCAAGCTCAGGCTGATCCGCTGCTCGCCGATGGCACCGAAGCGTTTGGCAGGGCTGATCGGTGCGATGATCGCCGAATTCTGGAAATCCTTGCCAAGGTCCCACGGGCGGCCTTTCGACTTGGCAATCGCCTGCAGATCACGCCGCGTGAGATCGATGCCGCATGCATAACCGAAAACGGCATTCATGGCATCGGTTTCGTTCACCCGAAACGCAGACCCGCCGAGCGCAACCACGAATTCCATTTCATAATGACAATCGGACGTGCCCGGCGGATAGGGAATTTCACTGCCAGACAGGCAGATCGCATGGGCTGACTTCGTGAAATAGAAAGGCGCCTCTCGGTCAACTTCGTTGCCCATTTCCTCGGCATGCGCGACATAGTTGCGCCCGACACAGAACACCCGCCGGACCGGGAATACGGCATCCTGCCCGCTGACCGGCACGTCGGGGGCGGCGGGACGCTCGAACATCGGGTAGGTCATGAAAACTCCGTTTTGTGGGCGGTACGCCGGCGCAATCTATGGGCGATTATCCGGATCATGTCAAAAAGGCGGCGTGACCGATCGGTTGGCGGCGCCCGCCGTTTGTGTCAACAGGACCCTGCCCATGCGACAAGCACAGCAAGCTTTCGGACACGCAATGAGTTTCAAACGCTACGCCATCTACTTCGTACCGGCACCGGGGCCCTTTTCGCATTTCGGAAACGGCTGGCTGGGATGGGATGCCGTCAGCGGCACCATACCGCCCGTACCGGATGTCGGCGGGCTTGCCGCAGACCGTGCCGAAATAACGGCCACCCCGCGCAAATACGGGCTGCACGCGACGATCAAACCTCCCTTTCGTTTGGCCGACGGCGCATCGCCCGATGCGCTGAACGATGCCTTGGCCGCTTTCTGCGCAGACTCGGCTCCGGTCATGCTGGACGGGCTGGAAATTGCCCGGCTCGGAAGTTTTCTGGCCCTCGTGCCATCGGGCGAGTGTGCCGGCATCAACGAACTGGCCGCGCGGGCAGTCAAGGAGCTTGATCAGTTGCGAGCGCCCCTCACGGACGGGGAAAAGGCGAAACGGCGTACATCAAGGCTTTCTCCGGTCCAGCAGCGCCTGCTTGACCAATGGGGGTATCCCTACGTGATGGAAGAGTTTCGCTTTCATATCACGCTGACCGGCAAATTGCCGCGTTCCTTGCGTGACAATGTCCGCGATGTTCTGCACCGGAATCTTGACCACCTGCTGCCGTGTCCCTTTCCCGTCGGGGCGCTGAGCCTCGTCGGCGAAGGTCAGGACGGCATGTTCCGGGTGGTGCGGTCCCACGCGTTGCGCGGGTGAACGCGCCTCTTGGCACATGTCATGTCGGTTCCGCCGTTTCCGGGGCTTGTGCTGCGCCTTGACACCTGTTCGCGGGCGCCGCATGTAGCCCCGGATACCGAAAGCGGAGGCCGGCATGGCATCGGACGCCAAGAAATCGAGCGCTGTCTGGGAAACGATCAAGACGGTTTTCTGGGCGCTGCTCATCGCGGGGATCTTCCGCACCATATTCTTTCAGCCGTTCTGGATCCCGTCAGGTTCGATGAAAGACACCCTGCTGATCGGTGATTTCCTTTTCGTGAACAAGATGGCTTACGGTTATTCCTACGCCTCCTGCCCCACGATCCGCATCCAGAGCCTCGGTATCGAGATCGACGCCAAGGATATCTGTGGTTTCCTTGATGGCGACAACACGCGCCTCATGGGCAGTGATCCCGAGCGCGGCGACATCATCGTCTTCAGACACCCGGTGAACGGAACGGATTTCATCAAACGGGTTGTCGGCCTTCCGGGCGATCGTATCCAGATGAAGGACGGCGTCCTGCATATCAATGGCGAGCCGGTGGAGCTGGAAGCGGCGGGGAACTTCGTGGAGACTTTCAAAACGCAGGGGCCCATGGGCATCCGCCCCCGCTGCGAGAACGGCGTTGTCGGCCAAGGCGCGGATTGCATCAAGTCCCGCTTCATCGAGACGCTGCCCGGCGGGCGGAGCCACAACATCCTGAACATCGGCACGCAGCGTTCCGACAATACCGGGGTTTTCCACGTGCCGGAGCGCCATTATTTCTTCATGGGCGACAATCGCGACAACTCGACGGATTCACGGTTTCCACAGGCAGTTGGCGGCGTCGGGTTCGTCCCGTACGAGAACCTGATCGGACGGGCGGGTCGTGTTGTCTTCTCCTCTGCCGGACGCTCGATGCTCTTCTTCTGGACATGGCGAGGCGACCGCTTTTTCGAAAAACTGGATTGACCGGCCATGAAGCTTTCGGGGGAATTGAAAGAATTTCAGACCCGCCTGGGACATGACTTCGCGCGTGCCGACCTGCTGATCCACGCGGTCACGCATTCCTCGATGGCCTCCGCAACGCGCGATGACAATCAGCGGCTCGAATTTCTGGGCGACCGGGTTCTCGGGCTGGTGATGGCCGAGGCCCTGCTGGAAGAGGCTCCCACTGCCGCCGAGGGCCAGCTGGCCCCGAGGTTCAATGCACTGGTTCGCAAGGAAACCTGTGCGGAGGTCGCTCGGGAAATCGATCTCGGCAAGGTGCTGAAACTCGGCCGTTCCGAAATGATGTCAGGCGGCCGGCGCAAGCAGGCCCTTCTGGGTGACGCCATGGAGGCGGTGATCGCCGCCGTCTACCGCGATGCCGGCTTCGAGGCCGCCAAGAAGCTGGTCTTGCGGCTGTGGGGCAAGCGGGTACAAACCGTCAAGGAAGACGCGCGCGATCCCAAGACGACCCTTCAGGAGTGGGCGCAGTCGCGCGGGCTGGCCCCGCCGGCCTATGTCGAAACCGCCCGTACCGGCCCGGATCACGCCCCACTATTCACGATCGAGGCGCGGCTTGAAACCGGGGCCGCCGACAGCGCGACGGCCGGCTCGAAACGGCAGGCCGAACAGGCGGCCGCGCGCGCCTTGTTGCAGCGCCTCTCGCAAGGCTGAGCGCTCCGGGCGCAGTCAGCGCTACAGAATGTCCAGCACGCGCTGCGGCGGCCGCCCGATAACGGCGCGAGACCCCACGAAAACGATCGGGCGCTCGATCTATTTCGGGTGTGATGCCATTGCCGCGATCAGGGCCTCGTCGTCATCATCTTTCGACAGCTCCAGCTCCCGGAACAGGCTTTCACCTTTGCGTATCATCTCGATCGCGAGACAGCAGAGCGTGTCACGCGTCAACCCGATTTCCTCGACCGTGGGAACGTCATCCAGATATCGTCTGACCGAATGTTGCTTTCCGTGCGCTTCGAGAAGCGCGAGCGCCTCACGCGATTTGCTGCATCGTGGATTGTGCCATATCGTGATCACAGCCATGCTTCCGTATCGGTTCCGACCGCTTCCGCCACGGAGGCAAACCCGTCCCGCGCCAGCAGGCGGTCCAGCCCTTGCGAGATCCCGGCGACCAACGACAGCCCGCCATAGACCAGGGCCGAATAAAGCTGCACCGCGCTCGCCCCGGCGCGTATCTTTGCATACGCGTCCTCGGCCGACCCTATGCCGCCCACGCCGATCAAGGGCATCATTCCGTCCGTCATGTTGAAAAGCCGGGCGACAACCCGTGTGGATTTGTCGAACAGCGGCGCGCCCGAAAGCCCACCGGCCTCGTCTTGGGCCGCGCTTGTCAATCCGTCGCGGCTCAGCGTGGTATTCGTCGCGATGATCCCGGCGACACCACTGCGGGTCGCCACGTCCGTCACCTCCAACAGCTCGTCATCGCTCAGGTCCGGGGCGATCTTCAGGAAAACCGGGATCGGCGAGGGCAGCGTGTTGCGGGCCTCCATGACGCCCGCCAGCAAGGCGCTCAGGGCCTCGGCCCCCTGCAGATCACGCAATTTCTCGGTGTTCGGGCTGGAGACGTTGACCGTTGCGAAATCGAGGTAGCGACCGCAATGGGAAAGAACGCGGACATAATCCTCGGCACGGTCCGCGCTGTCCTTGTTGGCCCCAAGGTTCAGGCCGATGACTGCATCGCGCGGCCTGTCGGACAGCCGCGCCGCGACCGCCTCCATTCCGTCGTTGTTGAAACCGAACCGGTTGATGACCGCGCGATCCTCGGGCAGACGAAAAAGCCTTGGCTTCGGGTTGCCCGGCTGGGGCCTTGGCGTGACGGCGCCCACTTCGAGAAAACCGAAACCGGCGCGCGACAGCGGCGAAAGCGCCACGGCGTTCTTGTCGAAACCAGCCGCGAGCCCGACCGGGTTGACAAGACGAAGGCCGGCGACCTCGGTGCGCAACCGGGGTGATGTCACCAAACCGGACAAGGGCACCAGGCCCGCACGGAGCGCCATCAGACCCGCGGCATGGGCGCGCTCGGGGTCCAGCCCGCGCAGGGTCCGCAATCCCAGTTGCTCGACCGCCTTCATACCATCTCCGGCGGGAAACGGTGCCGTCCGTCCACCAGCGGCACTGGCCGCGCCCATTCCACGTCCTCGATGCGCAATTCACGATACAGGTGCGGGAACCGCGCGCCACCGCGCGAGACCTCCCATTTCAGACAATCCCCCAATCCGCCGGTTGCCACGGCCAGCAGAACCAGCCCGTCTTCACCGGCAAAATGCTTGGCCGCGGTTTCAGCGGCCTGTGCCGCGGTCGAGAAATGAATGTAGCCATCCTTGATATCCACCGGTGCCCCATCGGTCGCACCGGTATCCTGCAACGCCTGCCATTCGTGTTCGCGGAAGATCTTGTAAATCAGCATGGGTCGCTTGATGCCCCGAGCCCTCACGGCGGTCAAGCGATTACGCCCGGCACATCCCGTGTACACGCCGCGCCGTCAAGACTGTCGATCGGCATCCGCCGGCATGCCGGCCCGCCTGCGACATGGTCCGGCAATCGCCGTAACGGCAAGGATCACCCCCGAAACGGTCGCGATCATGCCGGCTGCGCTGACGGCGTTCGCATAACCCAGCCAGAGCGGCGCGTATCCTGCCAGAACATACCCCGAAATGGCGGACAGTATCGCAAACGCAATCGACCACCCGATCTGGGTTTCAAGCCGGTTGGTCATCATCCGGGCCGCAGCAGGGGGGCAAATGAACATGGCGATCACGATGATCGAGCCAACCGCGTCGAATGCCGCGACCGCGGCAACGGCAGCGACGCCGACAAGCGCCATGCCGAGCCAGCCGGTGGATATGCCCTGTGTTCGAGCGAACCCCTCATCGAACGTCGCCAGTTTCAGAGGACGCCAGAACACGACCGTGAACAGGGAAACGCAAACAAGCGTCAGCGCCATTCGAGGAAGTTCCGGCGGAAGGCCTTGCAGGTGCTGCCAATCCAGCAGCGACGCCCACCCGAAACCGTCGAGCCATATCAGGCTTTCAAGATTGCCGTAAAGCGCGTGCTGCACGTCAAGATGCACGTCGGAGGTATCCGATTGTTCCAGCAGAAGGACACCACCCGCGAACATCGCGGTAAACACGACACCCATTGCCGCGCCAGGGTCGATCCGGCCAAGCCGGCGAACGATCTCGATCAGGGCCACGGCGACAAGCGCGGCGGCGGCGGCGCCGAGCATCATCGGGATGGCCGCGACCAGCCCTGTCACCAGGAATGCGACAACGATCCCCGGCAGAACGACGTGGCTGATAGCATCCCCGATCAACGCCTGACGCCGCAGCAAGAGAAAGTTTCCGGGCAAGGCACAGGCAACGGCCGCGAAAGTGCCGATCAGCAGCGGCGGCAGCGAAAGGGACACGAATTCAGTACCGATCATGTTGCGGCCTCCGGCCCAAGCTGGCGGTCCAGTTCCGAGATTTGATCGGGAGTCAGCACGGTTTCGAGCGGCGTCAGGCCATCGTACCGCGCCGCCGCGGCCTCGTGGGCAACGTCGCTGCGCAGCAATTGCCACCGCCTTTCGTCCAGGCGCGCCCTCGCCGCCTGTGCACGTCCCGAGGCGGTGGCCACACCGTCGGCGCGAACATATCCGGCCCGCCCGAGCAACCGAAGCGTCAGCGGTTCGTAAATCGGTTGTCCTTGGGACAGCGCCAGCAATCCCTGCCGCAGATGGACGCGTGTCTGGAACCGGCGGTGGCGCAACCATGCCGCCAACAGGCCGCGAACAGGGGCCACGAGCAGGGAAACAAGGAACAATGCGAAAGCCACGAGCACGATTATGGGCCCTGTCGGAAGATCCGGCGCCGTTGCGGAAACCGCCGCGCCTATATAGCCCGAGGCGCCACCGATTGTGCCCGCAATCAGGACGACGGCACCCACCCGCTCGGTCCAGAAACGCGCCGCCACGGGCGGGATGATCAACAGCGCGACGATCAGGATCAGCCCCACGATCTTGAGCCCGACAACCGTGACAGCCATTGCAAGCGCCATCATGGCCAGTTCCATACGGTGCACGCGCACTCCACTGCCGGCCGCGAATTCGGGATCGAAGGCGACGAGAGCCATCGGGCGCCGCAGCAATATCACGAGCGCCAACACCAAGCCCCCGCCGACCGCGATGATGACGGCGTCGTTCCAGAGCATTCCCGCGGTGGCGCCAAGAAGAAAAGTCTCGAGTCCGGCCTGCCGGCCCGCACTCATCGACTGGATCACCGTGAGCAGGACGATCCCGAAACCGAAGAAAACCGACAGCACAGCGCCGATCGCGGCGTCCTCGCCGAGGCGCGTGTGGCGCGTCAGTGCGCTGACGCAAAGCAGCCCCGCCCATGCGGACAACGCTGAGCCCAACAGAAGCCCGGGCAGCGCCCTGCCGTCACCGCCCAGCCAGACCATTACCATGAATGCCAGCCCGACCCCGGGCAGCGTGGCATGACTTATCGCGTCACTGACGAGTGCCCGCCTGCCAAGGAACAGGAATGTCCCGGTGGCGCCGGCCGCCATGCCAAGCAAACCGGCGCCAACAGCAACGAGCGCGGCATTGTAGCCAAGCTGTAGCGTCAGCGCGTCAAGCAGCATGGTCACCCGGCCACGCCGATCTGGGCCGTCGCCAAGCGTCCGCCATAGGCTTCCTGCAAGGCCTTGTCGGTGAAGGTTTGCGCCACGGGGCCCTCGGCGATCGCGCGCGTATTGATCAGGAAGGCGTTGTCGAAATAGTCCGGCACCGTTGTCAGGTCGTGATGCACTGCAACGATACTTTTTCCCTGTGCCTTGAGGTCTTTCAGCACCGCGATGATCGCTGTCTCGGTGGCGGCGTCCACGCCGGCGAACGGCTCGTCGAGCAGGTAGAGCTCGGCGTTCTGGGCCAAGGCGCGCGCGAGGAACACGCGCTGTTGCTGCCCGCCCGAAAGCTGCCCGATCTGCCGGTCCGCGAAACCTTCCATCCCGACACGCCCAAGGCAGGTCATCGCGGCCTCGAGATGCCGGGTGCGCACCCGGCGCAACCAGCCCAGTTCGCGGTACAGGCCCATGAGGACAACGTCTATCACCCTCGTCGGAAAATCCCAGTCCACGCTGGCGCGCTGCGGCACGTAGGCGATCAGGTGCCGCTGTTTCGACAAGGGAACGCCCCAGCACGTCACCCGGCCGGACAACGGTTTGACGATGCCGAGTGCCGCCTTCAGCAACGTCGACTTGCCTGCCCCGTTGGGGCCGATAATGGCCGTCATCGCGCCGGAAACAAAGGTTGCGTTCACAGAAAAAACGGCCGGCTTCTCACCGTAGGACACGGTAAGGCCGCGGATGGCAAGCGGGCTCTGGCTCAGGTTATCATGCTGCGTGGGCATACCCTGCCGGGTGGCGAGCTCAAGTTGCATCGACGGCTCTCCCTCAGCTTCCCGCCGCAAGCCGGCCCTGCATGCCCCGCTCCGGAACATGCCCGCCGAGCGCCGCCGCGATGGTCGTCACGTTGTGATCAATCATTCCTGTGTAGCTGCCCTCGTACGTGCCGGGTTCACCCATCGCATCCGAGAACAGCTCACCCCCGATATCAACCTCGTGCCCCCGCGCCGCCGCGCCCTCGACCAAGGCACGCACGTTTCGATCAGATACCGAGCTTTCGACGAAAACGGCGCGAATGTCGCGCTCGACAAGCATGTCCACCAACGCCCCGATCCGGTTGAGCCCCGCTTCGGATTCGGTCGATATCCCCTGAATTCCCACCACGTCGAAATCGTAGGAGCGTCCGAAATAGCCGAACGCATCATGCGCCGTCAGCAACACGCGCGATGCCTCGGGCACCGTTGAAAGCGACGCTTTCGCATAATCGGCAAGGCGGTCTATCTCCGCACGGTGCGCTTCGGCATTGGCGGCAAATAAATCCGCGTTCTGCGGGTCGGCCTCCCGCAGGGCCGTTTCGACGGCGCGCACGACATGAAGCCAGAGCGCCGGCACCATCCAGACATGCGGGTCGAACCGGCCGTCATACTCCTCGTGCGCGATGAGTTCGGCCTCGGGCACGCTTTCGCCCACGGCAACGACGTGTTTGCGCTTTGCGAGTTTCCGCAGGAACTCCTCCAATTGCGCTTCGAGATAGAGCCCGTGCCACAAAACAAGGTCGGATCGCGTCAGTGCCACGATGTCACTGCGGGTCTGCCGATAGGAATGCGGATCGACCCCAGGGCCCATCAGCGCCGTCACCGTCACCGCGTCGCCGCCCACGCTGCGGACGGCGTCGGCTATCATGCCCGTGCTTGCCACCACGTCGAGGCGAGTCGCGCCGGCGTGTCCCGGCCCGGCCCCGAGGACCGCGAGGGCAGAGGAGAAACGCAGAAAGTTTCGGCGTGTGATCGGCATAAGAGTTCCCGCAATGTGGATGTGTTTGCCAACGGTTATGTAGGTGTCGGCGCGGCAAGTCAATGCAATTGCGAATAAGTCGCATTTTCGATTCGATAATGGACTGACCGTTGAGAGGATCACCCCGGGGCGCAGACCGGCACGGGCATGGCTGGACCCGGTATTCGGCCGGTCTGTTCACCGTCGGCTTCGCGTCGGCAACGCGGTGGTCCGGAAACGCCGCACCATGGCCGGCACAGAACGCAATCTTCGCATGGCCGCCGCGCCGCGGCGTCTGGTGCCGCCCAGCAGAATGGGATACACCCGCCCCACTTCAGAACGGGATTCCCACATGACCACACGCGCAGGCTTCATCGCCCTGATCGGAGAGCCCAACGCGGGCAAGTCCACGCTGCTGAACCGCATGGTGGGCAGCAAGGTCAGCATTGTCACCCACAAGGTCCAGACGACCCGCGCCCGGATCCGCGGCGTGGCAATCGAGAATGAAAGCCAGTTGATCTTCGTCGACACGCCCGGTCTTTTCGCGCCGCGCCGGCGCCTTGATCGCGCGATGGTCGCCGCCGCGTGGGGCGGCGCGGCGGATGCGGACGTGATCATACTGCTTGTCGAGGCGCACAGGGGCGTGACCGAGGGCGTCGCGCGGATTCTCGAAACGCTGGCCGAGATCGCCGGAGACCGGCCCGTTGCGCTGGCCATCAACAAGATCGACCGCGTGAAATCCGAAAACCTGCTGGCATTGACCAAGGAACTCAACGACCGGTTCGATTTCACCGAGACGTTCATGATCTCGGCTGAAAAGGGGTACGGCGTGGCGGACCTGCGCGATTGGCTGGCACGGTCTGTTCCCGAGGGGCCGTGGCTGTATCCCGAGGACCAGATCGCGGACCTGCCCATGCGCATGATCGCCGCCGAGATCACGCGCGAGAAGCTGACGCTCAGGCTGCACCAAGAACTGCCATATCAATTGACGGTCGAGACGGAAAACTGGGAGGAGCGCAACGACGGCTCCGCGCGGGTCGATCAGGTGATCTATGTCGCGCGGGAAGGCCACAAGGGTATCGTGCTGGGGCGAAGCGGCGAGACGGTCAAGGCCGTCGGCAAACAGGCGCGGGCCGACCTTGAAAAGATGCTGGAGCGCAAGGTTCACCTTTTCCTCCAGGTCAAGGTCCGGCCCGGATGGCTGGAGGAATCAGAACGATACTCGGCCATGGGCCTCGATTTCTCGGATGGTGGCGGATGACCGCCCGGCTGGCGTCCGGCCTGTGGGTTCAGGCTTATCTGACGCGCCTGAGACTCAACGACATACCCGCTTTCGTCGTGGCAAGGGGAGACGAAACGGCCGGTGCCGTGCTGGTCAAGCTCAACACGCTTGACGGCAATGCAATGGCATTCCAGCGGTCGGTGGACCTGCTGAGCGGCGCCCGGCAATGGATGGTGCTGGCCGAGGGGCCGGAGGCGACGGTGGACGCGGTGATGACGCGCCAGCGCGCCCTCGATCCCGACCTGTGGATCATCGAGGTCGAGGACAGGCAGGGGCGTCATTTGCTGGAAGAACCGGGGCTTGCGGATTGACCGCCCGCGTTTGACGCAGGTCAACGCGATCGCTTTCATGTGTTAATATCCTGTACGGCAGTCTGCACGGTCAGCAGACGCGCGAACAAGGGAGTGATCTGAGAATGAAACATATTTTCGTGGCGACAGACGGGTCGGATGCCGCCGGACGGGCGATCGACGAAGCCGCGGCCCTGTCAGCGGCGCTGAACATTCCGCTGACCGTGGGTCATGTCCTGCAATTCGGGCGCCCTGCCGAGGAACTGGCGCGCATGGCCGATGTCGAGCACATGGTCAGGCAGGCACGCAAGGAATCCGGCGTCGACTTTCCGAATGTCCCCGACTCCATGATCGGCCTGTTCAAGGATACCCGCCCGGGCGACGATGCCGTGCGGCTGATCACCGTGATCGGCGACGAGATCGTGAGCCGCGCCGCCGACAGGGCAAAGGAACTCGGCGCCAAGGTGGACAAGACGCGGACATCGCAGGGCGATGCAGCCGATGCGATCATCGACATGGCAAAGGATGCCGGCGCCGATGCCATCGTGATCGGCCACCGGGGGCTTGGCCGTCTCAAGACCGCCCTGGTCGGGAGTGTGGCGCAAAAGGTCATCAGCCATGCCGATTGCACGGTGATCTCGGTCCGCTGATCGGTGGGCGGCCCGTCCGGCCCTCTTGGCAAACGCAACGATCTGGTATCCCATGCGCCCCATGACGCACGGGAAGGATCAGCGCGATGGAATGGCGTGACAGGGGGATCATGCTGTCCGCGCGCGCACATGGTGAAAGCGCGGCGATAATCGAGGTCCTGACGCCCGCGCGCGGGCGTCATGCAGGTGTGGTGCGCGGGGGGGCCTCGCGCCGCATGGCCCCTGTCCTGCAGCCCGGTGCGCAGCTCGATGTGACGTGGCGCGCCCGACTCGAGGAACATATCGGCACATTCACCGTCGAACCGACGCGGGCCCGTGCCGGGGGGCTTATGGGGAACCGTCTTGCGCTGGCGGGGCTCAACGCGGTGACGTCCCTTTTGCTGTTCTCCCTGCCCGAGCGCGAACAGCATTTGCGCCTTTATGACGAAACCGAACGCCTGCTGGACCTCATGGGGCAGAACGACATCTGGGCGCTGGCCTACCTGCACTGGGAAATGACACTGCTGGAGGAGATGGGTTTCGGGCTCGACCTGTCTGCCTGTGCGGTGAAAGGCACCAATGCAAACGACCTCAGCTACGTGTCGCCGCGAACGGGCCGGGCCGTTTCACGCGCCGGCGCGGGGGAATGGGCTGACAGGCTGCTGCCATTGCCGCCGTGCCTGCTGGGCCATGGCCCGGCCCCGGACACGGAAGTCGCCGAGGCATTCCGTGTGACGGGGCATTTCCTGCGCCATCACCTCGCCCCGCAACTGGGCAACAAGCCCCTGCCGGATGCCCGCGAACGGTTCATCGGTGAATTCCGCAAGAACATGGCGAAAACGGACTGACCGATCGGACTGCCAGATTGAAACGGGCGGCCACCGGGGCCGCCCATGCTTGGTCATGCAAATGGTGGGGCCTTCATATATCTGCGAAAATACAGCTTCTGCATGACATCCGCGTGACACCCGCACTGGTCAGCGTGGCGTGCCATGGTGCCCGGATCAGCCGCCTTACCCCCGCCTTCGACAGGCGACGGTCGCAAAAAACGCGTATTCCCGCTTTCAGCCGTTCGATCGGGCCTATGCACCATGCTCGGCCGTCCCCGGGCCGAGCATCCGCGGGACCCTCAGGGACGGTGCCATGGCCGATCGAAACGGCGAAGGCACCGAATGCGACATGGCACAATGTCGCAAACCGGCAAGCCGCGGCACCGCCCGCCAAGCACGCTGATCGGAAGGAGGGACCGCGAGTGAACACACACTACCGCGACGCCCGCAAGATCGACCCGACACGCGGCGCAACGCTCGGGGACAACACCCCGAACGACGCTGACCGGATCGAGATCGGGCCGACCCGGCTGGCCTTTCGGGAATGGGCGGCCGCCGGACTCGAATTGCCGGACCTGCCGGAGATGCGCCGCTATCGGTGGGCGCGCCTTGCGCGGCATGTCGTGGCACGTGATTACGCCGGGCTGCTGCTGTTCGACCCGCTCAACATCCGTTACGCCACCGACAGCACCAACATGCAGCTGTGGAACACGCACAACCCGTTCCGCGCCGTGCTGTTATGTGCCGACGGCTACATGGTGATCTGGGATTACAAGAACTCCCCCTTCCTTTCGACCTTCAACCCGCTGGTGCGCGAGCAACGGTCGGGTGCGGACCTTTTCTATTTCGACCGCGGCGACAAGATCGACATTGCCGCCGACGCCTTTTCGAACGAGGTGCGGCTGTTGCTGGCGGACCACGCGCCGGGCAACAAGCGGCTGGCCGTGGACAAGCCGATGCTCCACGGCCTGCGCGCGCTGGAGGCGCAGGGCCTCGAGATCAAGGAGGGCGAGGAAGTGACCGAGAAGGCGCGGTCGGTCAAGGGCCCCGAGGAGATGCGGGCGATGCGCTGCGCCTCACATGCGTGCGAGGCGTCGGTAGCCGCGATGGAGGCGTTCGCCCGGGCGAGCGTGCCGTCAGGGCAGACCAGCGAGGATGACATCTGGGCGGTACTGCATGCCGAGAACATCAGGCGCGGCGGCGAATGGATCGAAACCCGCCTGCTCACATCCGGCCCGCGCACGAACCCATGGTTCCAGGAATGCGGGCCGCGCATCACGCGGATGAACGAGATCATCAGCTTCGACACCGACCTCGTCGGAAGTTACGGGATCTGCGTGGACATATCGCGCAGTTGGTGGATCGGCGATCGCAAGCCGCGGCCCGACATGATCTACGCGATGCAGCACGCGGTCGAACATGTCCGGACGAACATGGAGATGCTGAAACCCGGCGTCACGATCCCTGAACTGTCGGCCAACACCCACGTTCTGGACGAGAAATACCAGGCCCAGAAATACGGCTGCCTGATGCACGGTGTCGGCCTGTGCGATGAATGGCCCCTCGTCGCCTATCCGGACCGGGCCGTCGAGGGTGCCTATGATTACCCTTTGGAGCCCGGCATGGTTCTGTGCGTGGAGGCGCTGGTGGGCGAAGTCGGCGGCGATTTCTCGATCAAGCTGGAAGACCAGGTGCTGATCACGGAGGACGGGCACGAAAACCTGACGAAATACCCGTTCGATCCGGCGTTGATGGGGGAGTGACCCCGCCCGGGCGGCATGGCCGTTTCAGGCGGACGGCCAGAGGACGGGGATCAACGTGGCAACCAGCAAGCCCGCCATCACCCGGTTGAAGACGCGCAGCCGCCGCGGGCTTTTGAGCAGCCGGCGCAATTGCTGTCCCAGCACCGTCCAGCCCGTCGTGCTTACGACCGATACCAGCACATAGACACCGGCCACCCACAGGACGGCTGTCAGGTTGCGGCTTGCGGCGTAAAGGGTGATGGCCGACAGCGCCATGGACCATGCCTTGGGGTTCACCCATTGGAACGCCGCCGATTGCAGGAAGGTCAGCGGCCGCCCCTCCGCGCCCGTTTCCGCGGGCGGGGCGGCGTTGGCGATTTTCCACGCGAGATAAAGCAGGTAGCCCACGCTGAGCGCCTTGAGCACGGTGTAACCGAGCGGCCACATGTCGAACAACTGCATGACGCCGACCCCCACCAGAAACACCATCGCCGGAAACCCCAATGCGATGCCCAGCATGTGGGGCACCGTCCGGCGAAACCCGAAATTGGCGCCCGACGCCATGAGCATCAGGTTGTTGGGCCCCGGCGTGAGGACCGTGACGAAGGCGAACGCGACAAGCGCGGTGAGGAGTTCGAGTGTCATGCCCGCAATCCTATGCCAATCATGACACATTCGGATTTCTTTGTTTTGCTCGATCGTTGAAATAATGCAATTATTGACGTCAATGGATGACAAGGACGAACAGATATTGCACGCCCTGACATGTGACGGGCGGATCAGCAACCTTGACCTGGCCGAGCGGGTCGGCCTGTCGCCCTCGGCCTGCTTGCGGCGGGTGGCCGCCCTTGAACGTCGCGGCGTGATCCGGGGCTATCGCGCCGTGCTGGACCGGGCCGCGCTCGGCACGGGGTTCGTTGCGTATGCGACGGTCGGTCTGAACTCGCACAGCAAGGCCAGCCAAGAGGCGTTCGAATGCGCCATGGCGGCCGCGCCCGAGGTCGTGGAGTGCCACAACATCACCGGGTCGGTGGAATATCTCTTGCGGATCGAGGTAGCGGACCTGCCGAGCTACAAGGCGTTCCATACCGACGTGATCGGCACGTTGCCGCAGGTCAACGCGATCACGTCCTACGTGGTGATGGGATCACCCAAGGACGAACGGGCGTGACGGGGCGCGCGCGGGCGGCGCGCCCCGACGGCAGTGATCAGTAGACGACGACGGAGCGGATGCTTTCGCCGGCATGCATCATGTCGAAGCCCTTGTTGATCTCGTCCAGCTTCAGCGTATGGGTGATCATCGGGTCGATGTCGATCTTGCCCTGCATGTACCAGTCGACGATCTTGGGCACGTCGGTGCGCCCGCGGGCGCCGCCGAAGGCGGTGCCTTTCCACGTGCGCCCTGTAACCAGCTGGAAGGGGCGGGTGGAAATCTCGGCGCCCGCGGGCGCCACGCCGATTATGATCGATTCTCCCCAGCCCTTGTGCGCGCATTCGAGCGCATCGCGCATCACCTGCACGTTGCCTGTCGCGTCGAAGGTGTAATCGCCCCCGCCGCCGGTCAATTCGACAAGATGTGCGACAAGGTTGCCGTCCACGTCGTTGGGGTTGACGAAATCGGTCATGCCGAACGTCCGCGCCATCTGCGCCTTGTCGGGATTGAGATCGACGCCGACGATCTGGTCGGCACCTGCCAGTCGCAGGCCTTGGATGACGTTGAGCCCGATACCACCCAGCCCGAAGACAACGCAGCGGCTGCCGATCTCGACCTGGGCGGTGTTGATCACCGCGCCGATGCCCGTGGTGACACCGCAGCCGATATAGCAGATCTTGTCGAACGGCGCGTCCTTGCGCACCTTGGCGAGCGCGATCTCGGGCAGGACGGTGTGGTTCGAGAAGGTCGAACAGCCCATGTAATGCAGGATCGGCGTGCCATCGAGCATCGAAAAGCGCGACGTGCCGTCGGGCATGACGCCCTGCCCCTGCGTGGCGCGGACGGCCTGGCACAGGTTGGTCTTGGGGTTGAGGCAGTAGTCGCATTCACGGCATTCCGGGGTGTAGAGCGGGATGACGTGGTCACCGGGTTCCAGCGAGGTGACGCCGGGACCCACCTCGACGACCACGCCCGCGCCCTCGTGGCCGAGGATGGCGGGGAACTGCCCCTCCGGATCGCCCCCCGACAGGGTGAAGTCATCGGTATGACACAGCCCGGTCGCCTTGATTTCGACCAGAACCTCGCCCTCCTTGGGGCCGTCGAGGTTCACTTCCATGACTTCCATGGGTTTTCCGGCCTCCAGGGCCACGGCGGCAGTCGTGCGCATGATGCTGTCCTCTTTGCTTGTTTCGGGAAAGTCTGGGCGAAAGGTCGTCTCTTTTCAACATGTCCGCGACACCTGCTGCCGCAAGCGCGACGGTTTGACGAGCGCCGTGCCGCAAAGCCCGTGCCGTTTGTCGCACCCAGATGGCCGCGGACTCGACTCGCCTGTCCGGGCGGACTAGAAACCGGACGTGAACAAACCACGAACATCGTATCCTCATGCCGGCTCGTCGCATCCTGTCTGTCTGGTTTCCGCGCCTCGGGGCCGACCGCCTGCAACGCCGCATGGGCGAGACGCAGGAAAGGCCGCTCGCGGTGGTCGGCCACGAGGGGCGCGCGCAGGTTCTGACCTCGGTTTCGGCGCTCGCGGAAAGCGCGGGGCTGCGCGCGGGCATGCCCTTGCGCGATGCCTGCGCCATCTGCTCCGAACTTGTCACGCGCACACGCCACGAGCAGGCCGAGGCGGCCTTCCTTGCCGCGCTGGCCCGGTGGGCGGACAGGTTCTCGCCATGGGTGGCGACGCAGGCCCCGGATTCGCTGATGCTGGACATTACAGGGTGCGCCCACCTGTTCGGCGGGGAGGCCGAGTTGATGGCGGCGGTCATCGAGGGCGCGGCGGATCTCGGGCTGGCCGCACGCGGCGGGCTGGCAGACACGCAGGGCGCCGCGTGGGCCCTGGCGCGCTATGCCGGGGTC
>NZ_JBKOTX010000043.1:0-10000 GCF_047086965.1 Roseovarius halophilus (ex Wu et al. 2025)
CGCCACCAAACTGAAAACGCGTAAACTCAATCAAGGATGAGCCAGAGCCTCCAAACGAAAGCACGCTCTGATGTCCCAAATTATCTGAAGACGCACAATCCAGGAGGTCAAGCTTGACCGCAGCTTCATCGCCGAACTGCCCCACGGCCACCGCGAATCCGCCATCGTCGGCGCCACGATAAATCTGGCCGCGGACCTGGGCCTGCGGGTGATCGCAGAAGGCGTCGAAACAGCCCGGCAGGTCGACTGGCTCAAGATGTCGGGGTGTCACCTGATCCAGGGCTTTCTCTTTGGACGGCCGGCAAAGCTCCTCACCGGGCCGGCGACGGGGCCCTAGCAATCCATCAAGTCAGCCGCGCCGCAAAGGGCGCAGGCGACCGCTTCGCCCGCGTCCCCGGGACATGGTGGCGTTCGCGGGCCGGGGCGTTCGGATCACCACATACCGCGCAACAGAAGCGGCGCGCCCAGACGCAAGCCAGTCTCGGCCGGCGCGGCATGCGGGACTAACCTGTGTCAGCGCGCGCTGGATGATCCTGGGGTACAAGAGAACAGGTCGCGCGACCTGCCTGACGGTGCGCGGCGAGGGCGCGCATGCCGGACGCACCCGAGAGAGACCTGAACGCGGCGTTGTACCGCGATCGGGCCACGACCGAACCCCGTACTCACAGCGTAGCGGCGCTTTCCCCGCAGGAGAAATTGACATGAACACTCCCGAATGGCTCAAACCCGGCATCTATGGCGCGCTGATCGGCGCGGTTTTCGTCGGTGTCGCCGGATTCACATGGGGCGGCTGGGTGACCGGCAGCACCGCAAACGACCGTGCGATGGCGATGTCGCACAGCGATGTCGTGGCCTCGATGGTGCCTGTATGCCTTGACATGGCACGGTCTGACCCGGCGCGCGCCGACAAGCTGCAAACGATCCGGGCCGCCTCGACCTACCAAAAGCGCGGCGCCCTGATGGAAGCCGGATGGGCGACCGTACCCGGAACCGATGCCCCCGACAGGGACATCGCGCAGGCCTGCCTCAAGAAAATGGACCTCTGATGGTCTGCTGGCGCGGGCCGAAGTGACGGCCAATACGCGATCACCCTGGCCACACCCCGTCCGCTTGCAGGGTGCACCGTGACGACGCGGGCACACTCATGCCCCTTGCGTCGCAAGTTGGCAGAGGCGCGGACCACGCGCCCATGGACAGGCCAGCGCCGCGAAGCGGGGGTCATGTCTCCGAAAGAAGCGGCATCTGGGAGGTGAATGTCGATGGCAAGTTTCGTAGCGACGACCACCAGAAGAAACACGCCGCAAGGGCCGCATTCCGACCGCGCCGTGCGGTCACAGTTCCGCCGCTGGTAACTCGAACGCGCGATCGTCCCGGCGTGGCACGCAGAAGCACCGGGGCGCAATCCTGATCCAAGGACAGGACGCGGGGCCTGTTGGCGTTTCTTTCATCTGCGCAAGGCTTCCGAAGCCCCGCCGGGTCATCGGACCTGTCACGGGGTGCGGACGCCGACCGGGGGGCTTGGGCCGGATGAGAACGGTATCGGGCGACGACACCGGAGGACATCGCTTGCGCACCTTGGCACCACACGCCAAAGGACAGCCCATCGTCACCGTGTCAGCACGACATCCTCGCGGCTGTTCAGCCCTTCGGTGACGGCGCGCACCAAGTACGCGGCAACATCGCCGCGCGGGATCAGGCCGTTTCGCCAGTCCCCGGGCCGTGTCAGGACGCGCACAGGGTGGCCGGATGCCCCGCGCGTCAGGATGACGGGGCGCACGATGGTCCAGTCGAGGCGGCTATCGACGATCATCTCTTCCTGGCGGGACTTGTCGGCATAGACCCGGCCCAGCAGCGCCCCATGGCCAAGCCGTTCGAGGCGGCTCATCGCGTGGCGGCTGCGGCCCGCACCAAAGCCGGTGACCGCGAGCAAGCGATCGACCCCGGCGGCCTCCATGGCCGTGATCAGCGCCGCGGTGGTTTCGGAAAACAGCGTTTGGTTTTGCCAGATCATCGCCGGGCGCTCCTTGATCCCGAGCGCGTAGATCACGGCCCGCGTGCCGGCCACGGCGCGGGCAAGGTCGTCGGGGTTGCGCGCGTCGCCGGCGACAGGTTCCAAACCGTCGCGCGGTGGCAGACGGTCCGCCCTGCGGGCGAACCCACGCACGGCAAGGCCCTTTTCCAGAGCGCCCCCCACGACACACGCGCCGATACCTGAGGTCGCGCCCAGCACAAGGATCGGGCGATCGGTCCGCGGGGCGGCGGCGGATGTGTCAACTGGTGCAGGCACGGTCTGCTGCTTCCTTGCCGGGGGCGATCATCCGGCACTGCGGGTCGCGTCAGGGGCCAGCCGCCGGGCAATCTCGGCGATATGGGCCGGGCCGGTCTCACAGCAGCCGCCAAGGATCGTCGCGCCCTGAGCATTCCAGCGTTCGGCGTGATCGGCATAGTCCATCGGGCCCAGATCGCGACGCGCCTGCAGAACGCTGACCTCTGCCTGCGGGGCCTTGAATGCGTCGCTGATCCTCGTGAAGGCATTGGCATAGACCCCCAAGGGCAGCGGGCAGGCGGACAGCGCGGCGAGCGCGGCAGGCATCGCCTCCACGACCGAGCAGTTGACCAAAAGCGCCGTGGCGCCTTCGTCGCGTGCGACGGCAATGACATCGGTCAACGCCTCGCCGGACCGCAGACGCGATCCGGAGTCGTCGTCAACCGACACCGCGAGCCAGACCGGCACGCCAGCGGCCTGGGCCCCCTGCAGTGCGGCGCGGGCCTGCGTCAGTGACGACACCGTTTCGCAGATGACCAGGTCGACACGGCCGCGCATGATCTCGGCCCCTTCGCGATACAAAGGCCGCGCCGTCGCCAGATCCGGATGGTCCGCGGGGCGATAGCTGCCGTTGAGTGGGCCGATTGATCCGGCGACACGTCCGGCCCCATGTGCTGCCCGTGCCTTGGCCGCGGCACCCAGGGCGATGTCAAAGAGTCGCGCAAAGTCATCCTCGAAATCGGTGCCGGCCAGGCGGTCGCGCTGGATAGCATAGGTGTTTGCTGTCGCAATGTCGGCGCCTGCCGCGAAGTAGTCCGCATGCAGGGCGGCCACCAGATCCGGGTGGTCGTGCATGACGCGCATCGACCATTGATGCGTTGGCCGGTCGCCGGAACGCCGGAGCAATTCCTGCCCGAGGCCACCGTCCAGGATTGTCACCTTTTCCATTCGGTCCGACCCTGTCCGTTGAATCCCCTGCAGGCTGTCCGAATTTAGTGGCCGGGCGCGGGCTTTCAAGCGGTTATCGCGCCCCTTTTCGTCAGGGGCGGCGCAGCACTGCGACGGCGAACAGCGCCTGCGCGTCGGTCAGGACATCGGCGAGGCGCCAACCGGCGGCTTGGGCCAGCTCCGACAAGCTCTCGACCGAATATTTGTGGCTGTTCTCCGTATGGATCGTCTCGCCTGCTGCAAATGTTACGACATGATCGCCGATCCGCGCGCTCTGGTCCTCAAGGCTTTGCAGATGCATCTCCACACGGGCCTCTGTCGCGTTCCAGATCGCCTTGTGCCGGAATGTTTCAAGATCGAACACCGCCCCGGCCTCGCGGTTGAGGCGCCTGAGAAGATTGAGGTTGAAACCGGCCGTCACCCCGCTGGCATCGTCATAGGCCGCAACGAGCGTCTCGGGGGCCTTTATCAGATCGACGCCGAGGATCAGCGCGTCGTGATCCGGCCAGTCCCCCAACCGCAACAGCAGCGCCCGCGCTGCGTCGGGGCTCAGGTTGCCAATGGTCGAGCCGGGGAAGAACCCGACAACCGGCCGCCCGCCGAGATCGGGCAGGGGGACGGGCTGCAGGAAATCGGCGACCACCGGCCGGACATCGAGGTGGGGAAAATCGCTGGCGAGCTCTGCGGCCGAGGCGCGCAGGAAATCCTCCGAGATATCGACGGGCACATAGGTGGAAAGCCCGTCCAGCCCGTTCAGCAACAGCCGCGTCTTGACGCTGGCGCCGCTGCCAAGTTCCACAAGCGCCGCGCCCGCGGGCACATGCGCCTGTATCCGTGCCAGACCAGTCTCCAGAATCGCGCGTTCGGTTCGCGACGGGTAGTATTCGGCCAGGTGCGTAATCTCTTCGAAGATCGCGCTACCGCGGTCGTCATAGAACCATTTCGGCGAAAGCCCCTTGGGGCTGCGCGACAACCCCTCGATCGCATCTGCGTAAAGCGCGCGGTTGCTGATCTCCGTCTTGCGTGGCTCGGTCGTGCGTGCGTTCATGATGTCCCCGATGATTTGTGGCGGCCCGGGGCGACCTAACCCGCCGGATCGAAACATCCAGCCGACTCCAGTATCCCGCTTGCCGTCGCAGCGCGATGCTTTAGGTCTCATGCGAGTTCATGAGAGGATCCGAAATGGCCGAGCCGACCACACCCGAGCGTGATGTCACCGATGTGAGCCAGCCCTGGGATCAGGACAACCAGGCCTGGTGGGACTGGTATGTAAGCCTTGCGGCGAACGATGGCACCGAGGAAGAGGTCCTGGCCGCTGCGCCCTTGCCGGATGTGCCGATTCCGACCGATGACGAGGTCATCGCGGAACTGGCAGCGCCCTATCCTCTGACCGAGGGCCAGGTCGCGTTTTTCCGGGAAAACGGCTTCATCAAGCTCAAGAATGTCTTTTCGCCGGGAACGGTACTCAAGCTGCGGGCCGAGTTGATCCGGCTGTTGAAGGCGGAATTCGCTGTCGATCCGGACACCGGCGCGCGCGACCGGTTCCTGAGCTTGGAGATGGTCTGGCCGGACAATCCGCTGCTGCGGGCCTATGTGCTCTCGCCGCGGCTGGGTCAGATCTCGGCGGACCTGTTGGAAGTGCCGGCGGTGCGGCTCTACCACGACAACGTCCTGGCCAAGCAGGCCGGGTGCGGCCGCACGCCGTGGCATTTCGACGATCATCACTTCCCGCTGGACACGCACGATGTGGTCACAGCCTGGGCGCCGGCGCAGCCGATCCCGCTGGAAATGGGGCCGCTGGCCTTTGCGTATCCGCTTGACGTGCACAAGCTGGTCGATGCCGTGACCTTCGAGAAGACCGGCACCGGCTACGATCGTGGCGTGGCCGAGGTTTTTGCCCGCAATGGCGTGACCGTGGACGAGACCCCGTTCGAAATGGGCGAGGTCAGCTTTCACCACAACCTGAATTTCCATACCGCCGCGCGCAATCGCACCGATCGCAGCCGGGTGGTTCTGGCCAATACCTATTACGCCGACGGCGCGCGTATCGTGGATGCGCCGACAATGGTTTCCGGCGACTGGCAGAAATTCATGCCGGGGGTCGGGCCTGGCGACGTGGCGGCCAGCCCGCTCAACCCGGTCTGCTGGCCGGTCGGGGATTCCGAATGAGCGGCGATATCCTGACGCGCAGCAGCGCCCACTGGTCCGAGGCCGGACGTGCCGGAATGGATGCGTTCTACACTCTTGCCACCGATGATTACAGGCATCTGGCCGAGGCGCGGGACTGGTCGGCGTGGGTGTCGGAGGCGCAGAGCCGGGCCGGCGCGCGGTCCCTGCGCCTGCTCGACGTGGCTTGCGGATCGGGCAAGTTTCCCAACGCGCTGGTTAGTCATGCCGGCGTGGGCGCGGTTGGAGTACAGCCGGTGGCGACCGACCTGCTGGACCCGTCGGCGTTTTCCATCGCCGAGGCCCGCGCGGCCCTGCCGGCCCCATTCAGGGCAAGCGCCGAACACGAGACGACCTTGCAGGATTTCACCCCGCCGTCCGGCGGCTATGACATCGTCTGGGCGACCCACGCGCTTTACGCCGTGCCCGCCGCGGACCTGCCTGCGGCCGCCCGGCGATTCTGCGCTGCCATCGGCCCCGAGGGCCGGGGCGTGATCGCCCACAGTGCCGCCGCCGGGCATTACATCGAGTTTCACCGCCGATATCTGGAGGCCTTCGCCGCGGAGGACGCCGCCCCCTACATCTCGGCCGAGGATCTTGCGGCCGCGCTGCGCGACAGCGGCGCGGATGTCACGGTGACCGAGGTGCGCTATGAGAGTGTCGCCGGGCCGGACGATGCGGCGGCTGTCGAGGGATACCTGCAGCGCTGCGTCTTCGATGACAGCGTCTCGCTGGCGGAAATGCAGGCCCGCGCCCCTATGGCAAAGTGGCTGCAGGCGGCGCGGGCTGCCGATGGTTGGCGCTTTCCGCAGCTGGTGCACCTGATGGACATCACCGTCTGAGCCCCACAAACCGGAGATTGCGCGTGAACGATCACAGCCCCCTGAGGTCTGCCTGGACCGATAGTCTTGCCCGTGGCCGGCGCCCCGATGCGGCGGCCTTGCGCGCCCATCTGCGGGCCGTGCACCGTGACCATGCAGGGTTTACCGAAACCTGCGCGCAGGCCTGCCGCGATGCGGCGGGGCGCACCAGCTACGACTGGCTTGCCGAGGCGGTGCCGCAGACAGGCGGAGCACGGGTGCTTGATCTTGCCTGCGGGTCCGGTCCGCTGCTGGACATCCTGCACCACCGCAATGCGGATATGCGGCTGACTGGCCTTGATATGTGCCCGGAAGAACTGGCGCTGGCGCATGCGCGATTGCCTGCGGGATCTGTCGATCTGGTGCAGGCCGAAGCGCAGGACATGGACCGCATCTCCGACGGGTCGCTTGACGCGGTGCTGTGCCACTGGGCACTGACGCTGATGGACCCTGTCACGCCGGTGCTTGACGAGGTGCGCCGCGTTCTGGCCCCGGGTGGCTGCTTTGCGGCGCTGGTGGATGGCCCGATTGAGGCTGCGTCTGGCTATATCGCGGTTCACGATCTCATCTATGGGTATGTGCAGTCCGAACTGCCAGGCTATGGTGAGGTTGATCTGGGGGATCCGCGGATACGCGGCACCGACAGCCTGAGCGATCTGGTCCGCGCGGCCTTTCCCACCGCGACAGTGACGGTGGAGACAAGCATCGTCACGATGGAAGGGCCTGCCAGGGACGTGGCCGAAGCCGCGGCCGGGTTCTTCTACGCCGCCTTCGTCCTGTCCCCCGCAGCGCGCAGTGGAATGCTGGCGGAGCTGTCCGATCTGCTCTCGACGTCCGGGCTGACCAACGGTGGCCCCCTGAGGGGCCAGTTTGCAATGCCGATCAATCGGTTGGTCGTGGCGACCTGAGCGTCCTGCTGGCAAGTGGGGCTGCCGGCCGAACGATGGCTCCGGCGTATTGTTCGGTGACATGCGTTATAGGTGCGGAGCTGGCCAAACCACGTTTTGTCCATGTACTGGCATAGCGTCCTTTGGGTTGGACGGCGGACTGTCCGCGCCACTTGGGGGCCCAGTTCGGTCGCAGACAGGGCGGCAATCACGCTGCATCATTGTTTGCAGCCATGCGGTGACGTACGGGTGACAGCTCGTCCAATTGGATGAGGCGTTTTGAGACTGTTTTTTAAACAGTCTTCGTCAAACCTACCAAGCATAGTGGTGCGTGACATCATGTGGTTGGGGGGGGGGGGCATCGCCGAGAGATAGGTCTGATGTTTCTTACTAGGTCTGGCGGTGACTTACTCTCCCACGTCTTGAGACGCAGTACCATCAGCGCTACGGCACTTAACGGCTGGGTTCGGAATGGATCCAGGTGTTTTGCTCGTGCTATGACCACCAGACCGAGAAAGAAACATTGTCCAAGTCAGATAAACTGACTTCTGAGCCGTAAAAACAAACCTTGCTTCTACTGGATCAAATCAAGCCTATCGGACAATTAGTACCGGTCAACTGAACGCCTTGCAGCGCTTACATCTCCGGCCTATCGACGAGGTAGTCTACCTCGGTCCTCAGGGATACCTTGTTTTGAGGGGGGCTTCCCACTTAGATGCCTTCAGCGGTTATCCTGTCCGATCATAGCTACCCTGCACTGCTGCTGGCGCAACAACAGGTCCACCAGTGGATCGTTCACCCCGGTCCTCTCGTACTAGGGGCAACTCCTCTCAAGTATCCTACACCCACGGAAGATAGGGACCGAACTGTCTCACGACGTTCTAAACCCAGCTCACGTACCTCTTTAAATGGCGAACAGCCATACCCTTGGGACCTGCTCCAGCCCCAGGATGAGATGAGCCGACATCGAGGTGCCAAACACTGCCGTCGATATGGACTCTTGGGCAGTATCAGCCTGTTATCCCCGGCGTACCTTTTATCCGTTGAGCGATGGCCCTTCCACTCGGGACCACCGGATCACTATGGCCGTCTTTCGACTCTGCTCGACTTGTCAGTCTTGCAGTCAGGCTGGCTTCTGCCATTGCACTCAACGAGCGATTTCCGACCGCTCTGAGCCAACCTTCGCGCGCCTCCGTTACGATTTAGGAGGCGACCGCCCCAGTCAAACTACCCACCACGCAGGGTCCCGGACCCGGATAACGGGCCGCGGTTAGACATCAAGCAGAACAAGGGTGATATCTCAAGGGCGGCTCCACCGGAACTAGCGTTCCGGCTTCAAAGCCTACCACCTATCCTGCACATGTTGTGCCTGATGCCAGTGCGAAGTTGTAGTAAAGGTGCACGGGGTCTTTCCGTCTAACCGTGGGAAACCTGCATCTTGACAGGTAATTCAATTTCGCTGAGTCGATGTTGGAGACAGCGGGGAAGTCGTTACGCCATTCGTGCAGGTCGGAACTTACCCGACAAGGAATTTCGCTACCTTAGGACCGTTATAGTTACGGCCGCCGTTTACCTGGGCTTCAATTCGGTGCTCTCACACCTCCTTTTAACCTTCAGGCACCGGGCAGGCGTCAGACCCTATACGTCGTCTTGCGACTTCGCAGAGCCCTGTGTTTTTAGTAAACAGTCGCCACCCCCTGGTTTGTGCCCCCAGCCAATACTTGCGTAGAAACTGGGCCTCCTTCTCGCGAACTTACGGAGGTATTTTGCCGAGTTCCTTCAACATCGTTCTCTCAAGCGCCTTGGTATTCTCTACCAGTCCACCTGTGTCGGTTTAGGGTACGATCCAATGGAGGGCTATTTCCAGGAACCGATCAGCGGCCCCCCCAATCCGATAAGGGGGGACAACAGTCTCGATCCGTCACGTCCTCCTGGCCCAGGAATATTAACCTGGTTCCCATCGACTACGCCTTTCGGCCTCGCCTTAGGGGTCGGCTTACCCTGCTCAGATTAGCTTTAAGCAGGAACCCTTGGACTTTCGGCGACAGGGTCTCTCACCCTGTTTATCGCTACTCATGTCATCATTCTCGCTAGTGATCTCTCCACCGGATGGCTCACGCCCCGGCTTCACAGAAAGCTCCTCTCCTCCAATGCACCGCGAGCGGCACTAAGGAGGAATGGAACTATGTCACACTACGCTCTGCTACCATGCCTTGCGGCATCCTAAGCTTCGGCTCATGGCTTGAGCCCCGTTACATCTTCGCCGCAGGACAACTTAATTAGACCAGTGAGCTGTTACGCTATCTTTAAAGGATGGCTGCTTCTAAGCCAACCTCCTGGTTGTTTTGGTCGTCCCACCTGCTTTCCCACTTAGCCATGAATTAGGGGCCTTAGCTGTAGGTTAGGGTTGTTTCCCTCTCCACCATGGACGTTAGCATCCATGGTGTGTCTGCCATCTAGTACTTCCCGGTATTCGGAGTTTGGTTAGGATCAGTAAGCCTGTGGGGCCCCGTTACCCATCCAGTGCTCTACCCCCGGGAGTATTCGGATGACGCTCTACCTAAATAGATTTCGCAGAGAACCAGCTATCTCCGAGTTTGATTGGCCTTTCACCCCTAGGCACAGCTCATCCCGATCTTTTTCAACAGATGTGGGTTCGGTCCTCCAGTAAGTGTTACCTTACCTTCAACCTGGCCATGCCTAGATCACTCGGTTTCGGGTCTAATGCATCTAACTTGATCGCCCTATTAAGACTCGCTTTCGCTGCGCCTACACCTAACGGCTTAAGCTTGCTAGATACACTAAGTCGATGACCCATTATACAAAAGGTACGCCGTCAGTTCTCGAGGAACCTCCGACTGTTTGTAGGCGTT
>NZ_JBKOTX010000043.1:12500-33972 GCF_047086965.1 Roseovarius halophilus (ex Wu et al. 2025)
CGGGACTATTCCGTAGTGAAGGGTACATTCCCACGCGTTACTAACCCGTCCGCCACTAAGCCCGAAGGCTTCGTTCGACTTGCATGTGTTAGGCCTGCCGCCAGCGTTCGTTCTGAGCCAGGATCAAACTCTCAAGTTGAAACGCTGTTGCCAGCGTATCCTTGACGTTCGAACCTCTGCACATCGTCCCGGTGTTCAAACGGGACAGTCATCTGTCTGTTGTGCTTCTGGTTTCATAAGAAACCGGAAACCGTCCAAACAGTGAAGCTGACACTCCATCATCGGCGTAAACCTAGGAGCGCGATATGCAGGTGTTGATCCATCGATTTGAACCAAACCGCCCACATATCTCTTCAGATACTTGCGATTTCAAAGAGCGTAGAGACAAAATCGACTGGATGCGCCCTAACTTCCTTGGCGCGCCCCGCCTCGATTACCTCTGATGTTTCTTACGTCTCGTTGGCCTTGGCTTGTCGCCGCTGCCCCGTCTGGCGTCCCGTTGTGCGCCTCAGCGCCGCCGGTGAAGGGGTATTTACGGTTTGGTGCCGGGGTCCGCAAGAGGTTTTTTCAGCCGCAGCTCGATTTTTTGGGATTCGCCCAAGTTTTCTTTGTTTTCCGTAGGTTGCTTGAAGAATGCTGCGTAGCGGCCGGCCATGTCGTAATTTTGTTACCGTCCTCTGGGGTGTGGGCGAGCTACATATAGTGCTGCCCACAAGAATATCCCCAAGACCCACCGGGCCGATGCAGGAATCATTGCCGAGTCACCCCCCCCCGCGCACCGATAAAATCGCGAGTCACCGCGTACCCCATTACCGATTCCGCCGGCTTCGGCGCGATTCACGCCTGCGCAGGCCTGCGAGTCACCCGTGCGAGGCGGCCGGACGCCCGCCAGGCCGGCGACTCGGACGCAGGCGCAGCACCAGCAGCACGCCAATCACCGCCAGCCAGATCAAGGGCTCAAGCTGAAATCCCTTCACCAGCCAGAGAAAGTGCACCGCCGCCAGCACCGCCGCCGGATAGGTCAGCCTGTGCAACTGCCGCCACTTCGGCCCCAGCTTGCGGACCGCCTTGTTGTTCGAGGTCAAGGCGAGGGGCACCAGCAGCAGGAAGGCCGCCATTCCGACCGTCACATAGGGCCGCTTCAAGATGTCGGCCCAGATCCGATCCAGGCTCTGCACGTCCAGCACGGCCCATACCAACAGATGCGCCAGCACGAGGAAGAAGGCCGAGACACCCACGGGCCGGCGAAACTTGATGAGGTTGACCCCCACCAGGCGGCGCAGCGGCGTGATCGCCAGCCCCGCGACAAGCAGCTTCAACGCCATGGCGCCGTATTCGTGCTCCAGCGCCTCCACGGGTTCCACGCCGAGGCCACCGGTGGCCCCGCGGTAGAACACCCAGACCGCCCATCCTGCACACAGTATATATATTGGCCACGCAGGAAGCCGGCGCAGGGCGGTGTTGATGCGGTCGGCCAGCGACATCAAAAAAACTCGGTCAGGTCCATGCCGTCATAGAGTCTGGCCACCTCGTCATAGCCGTTGAACATCAGCGTGTCCTGCCGCTGCGAGAAAATCCCGCCACCGATGCGCCGTTCCGTGGCCTGGGACCAGCGCGGATGGTCCACGTTCGGGTTCACATTGCTATAGAACCCGTATTCGCGCGCACTGGCCTTGTTCCAGCTGGTCGGCGGCTCGTCGGCCACAAGCGAGATGCGCACGATCGACTTGATGGACTTGAAGCCGTATTTCCACGGCACCACCAGACGCAGCGGCGCGCCGTTCTGGTTCGGGATCGTCTCACCGTAGATCCCTGTCGCCATGAAGGCGAGCGGGTGCATCGCCTCATCCAGCCGCAACCCCTCGACATAGGGAAAGTCCAGAACGCGGCGGCGCACGCCGGGCATGACATCCGGGCGCACCACGGTCTCGAAGGCGACGTAATTGGCCCCCTCCTGCACACCCACCTTGGCCAGCAGGTCGGCCAGCTCGAACCCGTTCCACGGGATCACCATGGACCAGGCCTCGACACAGCGGAACCGATAGATGCGCTCTTCGGTTTCCATGTCGCCGATCAGGTCGGCCAGGTCATAGGTGCCCGGGTTGTCCACCAGCCCATCGACGGTCACCTGCCATCCGCTGGTCTCCATCGCGGGCGCGTTCTGCACCGGGTCGCCCTTGCCCGTGCCGAATTCATAGAAGTTGTTGTAGGTGGTGATCTCTTCCCAGGTGTTCGGCTCCAGGCTGTCCTGGGCGGCCACAGGCCCCCCGATCCCGGCCGCACCGGTCGCCGACAGCACCGCAATGAGCTGGCGCCGGTTCAGCCAGAGCGGTTTCGGCGTCACGTCCTCATGGGTCAGGTCGTTCGTCCAGCGGTGGGCCATGGTCCATCTCCTTTGTTTGTCTGCTTACTTAACTTTGGGCGCGCGAAGGGCACTTGAACTCTGGTCACGATGCCGCCAGTTCGCTGTAACCCGGATAAAGCCGGTCCATGGGCACCGAGGCCCCGTCGGCCTGCACGATCCGCACATGCGCGCGGCGCATCCGACGCGGCTCGGTCACGCCGACGGAATGGGCGATGGTTTCGACCTCCTCGACAATCTGCCGGGCATAGGCGGCGACACGGGCATCCTTCTCCTCGACCACGAGGCCTTTCTGCAGGCGCGGGTCATGGGTCGTCACGCCGGTAGGGCAGGTATTCTTGTTGCACTTGAGCGCCTGGATGCAGCCCAAGCTGAACATGAACCCCCGCGCGGAGACGACGAAATCCGCCCCAGCGCAGATCGCCCAGGCCACGTCGCCGGGGTTGACCAGCTTGCCGCTGGCCACGATGCGGATGCGATCGTGCAGACCGTGGGCATCGCGAAGGTCCACCAGGCGCGGCAGGGCCTCGCGGATGGACATGCCGACAAGATCGAGCAGCGGCATGGGCGCAGCCCCGGTGCCGCCCTCGCCCCCGTCGATGGTGATGAAATCCGGCGCGGTCTCGGCGCCACGGGCCAGGATGGCCTCGAAGAGCCCCGCCATGGCGCCCTCGGTGCCCATGACCGTCTTGATCCCGGTGGGCAGGCCCGAAACCTCACGCACGTGGCCGATGAAATCGAGAAGGTCGTCCCAGTTGTCGACCTCGAGGTGCCGGTTGGGCGAAATCGCATCCTGCCCGGGCACCACGCCCCGGATCTGCGCGATCTCGGGGCTGATCTTGGCCGCGGGCAGGATGCCGCCCTTGCCGGGTTTCGCCCCCTGGGCGAGCTTGATCTCGACCATGCGCACCTGCTCGTGCGCGGCCAGCTCGCGCAGCTTGGCATCGTCCAGGTTGCCCTCGGCATCGCGGACGCCGAATTTCGCGGTGCCCATCTGAAAGACGAGATCGCAGCCCCCCTCCAGGTGATAGGGCGCGAGACCCCCCTCGCCCGTGTTCATCCAGATGCCCGCCTTTCGACAGCCCCGCGACAGCGCCCGCACCGCCGGTTGCGACAGCGCGCCATAGGACATGCCCGACAGGTTGAAGATCGACCCGGCCGCATAGGGCTGCCGCGCGCCCGGGCCGATCACCAGCGGTTCGGTGCTGGCATATTGATTGTCCAGCGGCGGAAAGGCCGCGTTGACGAAGAGCGGCGTGCCGACCACCGCAAGGCTGCGGGTCGATCCGAAGGCCACGGTGTTCCCGTCCTTTTCCGCCGCGTGTTTCACCCAGTCGCGCTGCGCCCGATTGAAGGGCAGTTCCTCGCGGTCCATGGCAAAGAAATACTGTCGGAAGAATTCGCCCAGCGTGGTGAACAGCCCCCGGAACCGTCCGATGACCGGATAATTGCGGCGGATCGCATCGCCGCGCTGACTCCGGTCCAGCACGAACAGCACAACCAGCGCCAGCAGACCGAGGCCCAGCACGAACACCAGGACCAGCGCCAGCCCCTCAAGCACGGTCAGGGCGAAGGATGAGAACATGGACGGTCTCCTTTCGCAGATCACACTGTCACGACATAGCGTGGTTGTCGCCTTCCGCGATGCCCCTGGCGTCGGTCGAAACGGCATGTCCCGATCACGGGTCATCACAGGGTTTCACCAGGTCGTGACTTGATCCGCCCGCGAGCCGTGGCTTAGCCGGCGCGGCCATTTCGTCAAACGCTGTCGGCGGAAATCCCCTGTAATCCAACGCAAACTGGCCGCGTAACAGGACCAGTGCCAATGAGGGCATGACCGCCCTGCCCGACTGGGCAAGGGCGAACGACAACGACTTTGGAGGACCACACATGCTACGTCGCACATTCATTGCCGCCACCGCCGCCGCCACTTTCGGCACCGGGGCCTTCGCCGCCGGCCACTCGATGGACATCGTCGACACCGCCGTTGACGCCGGCAACTTCACCACCCTCGTCGCCGCTGTCGAAGCCGCCGGCCTGGTCGAGACGCTCAAGGGCGATGGCCCCTTCACCGTCTTCGCCCCCACGGACGAAGCCTTTGCCGCCCTGCCCGAGGGCACCGTCGAGGGCCTGCTCGAGGACACCGAGGCGCTCAGCGCCATCCTCACCTACCACGTGGTGCCGGGCGAGGTCATGTCGGGGGATCTCTCCGATGGCATGATGGCCGAAACCGTGAACGGTGCCGAAGTAACCATCGGCGTCGGTGACAGCGTCACCGTCGACGGCGCCACCGTGACCACGGCCGACATCGAGGCCTCGAACGGTGTGATCCACGTCATCGACCAGGTGATCATGCCCGAATAATCGTCGACCACCGCGGCGTGGAAAGCCCCGCTTCGGCGGGGCTTTTCTTTTGCGCGCGCCCGGGCAAGACTGCGAGGGCACGGCAACCGGAAGGGCCGATGGCCGCAGAGGTCACGCTGATGCGAGACGAGGGCGGCCACGCGATACGGCCCGGGTCACAGAGGCCACATAGATCCTGACCAACGAGGTGCGCAAGCACTGGTCCGGCCCGCCGCACATCGGGCGAGACGGGATGGTCCTGACCGCCTGACACGCGAAAGGCCCCGCCGGATGGCGGGGCCTTTGCTCAATTTAGGCTGGTCAATGGACGACCGCGTCGTCCGGCTTGGGCCGTTCGGTGCTGCCCAGTCGTTCGCCGACCAGCAGCCCCTCGGGCCCCACGGTTACCGGCACGGTGTCCCCGTCGCTGATCTCGCCGCCCAGAAGCGCCTCGGCCAGCGGGTTCTGCAGGGCGACCTGGATCACGCGGTTCAGCGGGCGCGCCCCGAAGACCGGGTCATAGCCCTCTTCGGCCAGCCACTTGCGGGCCTCCTCGTCCAGCTCCAGCGTGATCTTGCGCGGGGCCAGCCGTTTCTGCAGGCGCGCCAGCTGGATATCGACGATCCCGCTCATGTCCGCACGGTCCAGCCGGTCGAAGACGATCTGGTCGTCCAGCCGGTTCAGGAACTCGGGACGGAAGTGGGCGCGCACGGCATCCATCACGTCCTGCTTGGCCCGCGCAGCATCGCCGCCTTCCTCCAGACGGCTGAGCGCCTGCGACCCCAGGTTCGAGGTCAGCACGATGAGCGTCTGCTTGAAGTCCACCCGACGGCCCTGACCATCGGTCAGGATGCCATCGTCAAGCACCTGCAGCAGCACGTTGAAGACTTCCGGATGCGCCTTCTCGACCTCGTCGAACAGGACAACCTGGTACGGCCGCCGGCGCACGGCCTCGGTCAGAACGCCGCCCTCGTCATAGCCGACATAGCCCGGCGGCGCGCCGATCAGGCGCGAGACCGCGTGCTTTTCCATGAACTCGGACATGTCGATCCGAACCATGGCCTGGTCATCATCGAACAGGTATTCGGCCAGCGCCTTGGTCAGCTCGGTCTTGCCGACACCGGTGGGCCCGAGGAACAGGAACGAGCCCAGCGGGCGGTTCTCGTCCTGAAGGCCCGCACGCGCCCGGCGCACGGCGTTCGACACGGCCGTGACGGCCTGGCGTTGCCCGATCACGCGGCGGCCGAGCTCGGCTTCCATCTTGAGCAACTTCTCGCGCTCGCCTTCCAGCATCTTGGACATCGGAATGCCGGTCCAGCGTTCGACAACGGCGGCGATCTGTTCCGGGCGCACCGCTTCCTCGACCATCACGCCCCCGGCCCCTTCCGCCTGTTCGGCCTCGGTCAGCTGCTTTTCAAGCTGCGGGATGATGCCGTAGGACAGCTCGCCCGCCTTTTGCAGGTTGCCCTCGCGCTTGGCGATGTCCAGGTCGGCGCGGGCGCGATCCAGCTGGGCCTTGAGGTCGCGCGCGCTTTCCAGCTTGTCCCGCTCGGACTGCCACTTGGCGGTCATCTCGGCGCTGCGGTCCTGCAGGTCGGCCAGTTCCTTTTCCAGCCTTTCCAGCCGGTCCTTGGAGGCACTGTCGTCCTCTTTCTTGAGCGCCTCGGCCTCGATCTGCAATTGCAGGATCTGGCGGTCGAGCTGATCCAGCTCTTCAGGCTTGGAATCGACCTCCATCCGCAGGCGGCTGGCGGCCTCGTCCACAAGGTCGATGGCCTTGTCCGGCAGGAACCGGTCGGTGATGTAACGCGCCGACAGCGTCGCCGCCGAGACCAGCGCCGAATCCGAGACCCGCACGCCGTGGTGCATCTCGTATTTTTCCTTGATGCCGCGCAGGATCGAGACCGTATCCTCGACGGTCGGCTCCTCGACCATCAGCGGCTGGAACCGGCGGGCCAGGGCCGCGTCCTTCTCGACGTGCTTGCGGTATTCATCGAGCGTCGTCGCCCCGATGCAGTGCAACTCGCCGCGGGCCAGGGCGGGCTTGATCAGGTTGGCGGCATCCATGGCGCCATCGGTCTTGCCCGCGCCGACCAGCGTGTGCATCTCGTCGATGAACAGGATGATCTCGCCCGCGGCCTCGGTGACCTCGGTCAGAACGGCCTTGAGGCGTTCCTCGAATTCGCCGCGATACTTCGCCCCGGCGATCAGCCCGCCCATGTCCAGCGCCAGCAGCTTCTTGTTGCGCAGCGATTCCGGCACGTCGCCGTTGATTATGCGCAGCGCCAGCCCCTCGGCGATGGCGGTCTTGCCGACGCCCGGTTCGCCGATCAGGACCGGGTTGTTCTTGGTCCGGCGCGACAGCACCTGCATGGCGCGGCGAATTTCCTCGTCCCGACCTATGATCGGGTCGATCTTGCCCTCGTTGGCGCGCTCGGTCAGGTCCTGCGCGTATTTCTTGAGCGCGTCATAGCCCTCTTCCGCGCTGGCGCTGTCGGCGGTGCGGCCCTTGCGGATGTCCTCGATGGCGCCATTCAGCGCCTGGGCATTGACCGCCCCGGCCTCCAGCGCGGTCTTGGCGCCGGATTTCACCATGGCCAGCGCCATGAGCATCCGTTCGACCGGAACGAAACTGTCGCCTGCCTTCTTGGCGATCTTCTCGGCCTCGGCCAGAACCTTGCCGGTCGCCGAATCCAGGTAGACCTGCCCGGCATCGCCGGTCACCTTTGGCAGTTTCTCGACCGCCAGGTCGATGGCCTCCTGCACGCGCGGCGCGCTGCCGCCCGAGCGATTGATGAGGTTGGCGGCCAATCCCTGGTCATCGTCCATCAGGGCTTTCAACAGGTGTTCGGGCACCATCCGCTGATGGCTTTCCCGCATGGCGATCGTCTGGGCGGCCTGAATGAACCCCCGCGACCGCTCGGTGAACTTCTCCAAGTTCATGAGCTTTCTCCTTTTCCAAGCGCCCTGTTGCGAGGCGCCCGTCACGCGGCGCGCCCCTTCGTGGGCCTCGTCGAATAAATGGGTAAAGGCGGATATGTTTTCAAGCTGTCCCACCCAGGCAAACCCGTTCCGGCTTGACCTTCGCAAGGCCAGGAGGCACCTGCTTGGGCGCAACCAGGAAAAGGACCGCCCCAATGCCCCAGACCCCCGCCGATGACCGCCTGATCGTTGCCATGGACGTGCCCGACGCCTTGCAAGGGCTGGAACTGGCCCGCACGCTGGGCGACGCGGTGAGTTTCTACAAGATCGGCCTCGGGATGCTGACGGGGGGCGGGCTGGCCCTGGCCAACGAGCTCAAGGACGAACAGGGCAAGCGCATCTTCCTGGACATGAAGCTTTTCGACATCGGCGCCACGGTCGAGGCCGCGGTGCGTGGTCTGGCCCAGTTCGATCTGGATTTCCTGACCGTGCATGGCGACCCGCATGTGGTGCGCGCCGCCGCCCAGGGGCGCGGGAACACCGACATGAAGATCCTCGCCGTGACGATCCTCACTTCGCTGGACCGCGACGACCTGGACGCCAGCTGCATCAAACCGGGCGACATGACCGACCTGGTGCAGGAACGCGCGGGCATCGCCCTGTCGAACGGGGCCGATGGCGTGATCGCCAGCCCGCAGGAGGCCGCCCTGATCCGCGCCCTGCCCGAGGCCGCCGGCAAGCTGATCGTCACCCCTGGCGTGCGCCCGGCGGGAGGCGACCCGGGCGACCAGAAACGCGTGACGACCCCGGCGCAGGCCATCGCGGGCGGGGCCGATCACGTCGTGGTGGGTCGCCCCGTCTGGCAGGCCGCCGACCCGCGCGCGGCAGCCCGCGCGATCACCGCAGAGATGGGCGCACGGTAAAGGCACACCGCCGATTCCGGCTGACTCGGCCACGACGCGCCTGTATCCTCGGCCCATGCCCAGCCTGTGCCGCGACTGCCTGCATGATTTCGAGACCGGCACCCGCTGCCCGGCCTGCCGGTCGCCGCGCGTGCTTTCGCATCCCGAACTGTTCGATCTGACCATCGCGCACATGGATTGTGATGCCTTCTATGCCAGCGTGGAAAAGCGCGACAATCCCGACCTCGAAGGCAAGCCCGTCATCATCGGCGGCGGACGGCGCGGCGTTGTCAGCACCGCCTGCTACGTGGCCCGCATCAAGGGCGTGAAATCGGCCATGCCCATGTTCAAGGCGCTGCAACTCTGCCCCGAGGCCATCGTGGTGCGCGGCCGGATGGAACGCTACGTCGAGGTCAGCCGCCAGGTGCGCGCCCTGATGGACGAATTGACCCCGGTGATCGAGCCGCTGTCGCTGGACGAAGCCTTCATGGATCTGACCGGCACCGCGCGGCTGCACGGCGCCCCGCCGGCCGTGATGCTGGCTCGGCTGGTCAAGCGCATGAAGGACGAGATCGGGATCACCGGCTCGATCGGCCTGTCGCACAACAAGTTTCTGGCGAAGGTCGCCAGCGACCTGGACAAGCCGCGCGGGTTCTCGGTGATCGGCCAGGCCGAGACCATGGCGTTCCTGCACACCCAGCCGGTGCGCCTGATCTGGGGCATCGGCCCGGCGGCACAAGACAGCCTTGAACGCGCGGGCATCCGCACCTTTGACGACCTGCTGCGCTGGGACCTGCGCGACCTGCAGCACCGCTTTGGTGGCATGGGCGACCGGCTCTGGCATCTGGCGCGGGGACAGGACGCGCGCCGGGTCAGCGCCCACAGTCCGGTCAAAAGCCTGTCCAACGAGACGACCTTCCCCGAGGACACCGCCGACCCGGACATCCTGGACGGCCACGTCTGGCGCATGGCCGAGAAGGTCAGCGCGCGGGCCAAGGCCAAGGGCAAGGCGGGGCGCGTCGTGACCCTCAAGCTCAAGCGCGCCAACCACAAGAGCCTGACCCGCCGCCAGAGCCTGCACCAGCCCACGCAACTGGCCGACACGATCTACCGCACCGCGCGGTCGCTCTTCGACGGGACCGCCACCGAGGGTCCGTTCCGCCTGCTGGGCGTGGGAATTTCCGAGCTGACACCGGCCACCGACGCCGACCGCGAGGGCGACCTGCTGGACCCGGATGCGAGCCGCCGCGCAGAAGCGGAACGCGCGCTGGACAGGATCAAGACCCGTTTCGGCACCGATGCCATCTTGAAGGGCCGCGCGCTGCGCTAGGGCACGCCAAGCGGGGCAGCAAGGCAGACATTGCGCCACGATCCTTGCCTTGGCCCGGAATGGCAACTGCGGGTTTGTGTCGTCATGCCCCTATGACGTAGACCCGAGGCATGACGACCCCGCATGATGTCTTTCTGGTCGGTGCCACCGGCACCATCGGCCGGGCCACCGCCCGTGCCCTGCGGCAGGCCGGTCACCGCGTCACGGCGCTGATCCGGCCCCGGCCTGACGCCGAGGCCCTGCTGCCCGGGATCACCCTACGCGAGGGCGACCCGACCGATGCGCGCTCGATCCGCCAGGACGGCCTGCGCGATGACCGGTTCGATGTGGTCCTGTCCTGTCTGGCCTCGCGCACCGGCGCGCCGCAGGACGCCTGGGCCGTCGATTATCGGGCCCACATGGACCTGCTGTCGGCGGCGCAGGCGGCGGGCATCAGGCACATGATCCTGCTGTCCGCCCTGTGCGTCCAGAAACCGCGGCTGGCGTTCCAAAATGCCAAGCTGGCCTTCGAAATCGCGCTGGCCGAGGCCCCGTTGGACCACACGATCGTGCGGCCCACCGCCTTTTTCAAGTCATTGTCCGGGCAGGTCACGCGGGTGCGCGACGGCAAGCCGTACCTGATCTTCGGGGACGGGCGGTTGACCGCCTGCAAACCGATCCATGACGACGATCTCGCGGCCTATCTGGAGCGCTGCGTGACCGAGCCGGACCTGCGCAACCGCATATTGCCCATCGGCGGGCCGGGTCCGGCCCTGACGCCGCGCGACATGGGCGAGATGCTGTTCACGCTGACCGGTCAAACACCGCGGTATCGCGCGGTATCGCCGCGCATTTTGACCGGCATCGCGGGCGGTCTCGACGTGTTGGGGCGGGTTTCGGCGCGCATGGCCGACCGGGCGGAATTCGCCCGCACCGGGCATTATTACGCGACCGAGTCGATGCTGGTGCTGGATTCGACGACCGGCCAACCGGACCCACGGGCCACCCCGTCGTTCGGCACGCACCACCTGCGCGACCACTACGCGGCCCTGCTCGCGGGCCGTGCCACGGATGACCGGGGCGATCACGCAGTCTTCTGACCCGGCGCGGGCGGCATCGCGTGCTTTTCAGAGGCATGTTTTTACTGTATCAGCATGACCATCTGAAACGTGACGCTCTGGACCCCGGCGCATGAGATGATGAGAGGGGTCGGCGGCAATGGGGCCGCCAATGACACGAGGGACCCGGAACGCCGGGAGCGCCCTCAGACAGGAAACGACAGATGTTCAAAGAAGTGAAAAAATCCATCCAGTGGGGCGAGGAAACGCTGACACTGGAAACGGGCAAGATCGCCCGCCAAGCCGATGGCTGCGTCATCGCCACCCTCGGCGAAACCTCGGTCATGGCCGCCGTGACCTATGCCAAGGAACCCAAGCCGGGAATGGACTTCTTCCCGCTGACCGTCCACTATCAGGAAAAATACTATGCCGCCGGCAAGGTGCCGGGCGGCTTTTTCAAGCGCGAGGCCCGTCCGACCGAGAAGGAAACGCTGACCGCGCGCCTGATCGACCGCCCGATCCGCCCGCTCTTCGTGCCCGGGTTCAAGAACGAAACCCTTGTTATGTGCACCGTGCTGTCCCATGACCTGGTCAACGACCCGGACATGGTGGCCATGATCGCCGCCAGCGCCGCGCTGACGATTTCCGGTGCCCCCTTCATGGGCCCGATCGCCGGCTGCCGCGTCGGCTACGAGGATGGCGAATATATCCTGAACCCCGACCTCGACGACATGCACAAGCTGCGCGACAATCCCGAGCAGCGCCTCGACCTGGTCGTCGCCGGCACCAAGGACGCCGTGATGATGGTCGAGTCCGAGGCCTACGAGCTGACCGAGGACGAGATGCTGGGTGCGGTCAATTTCGCGCACGAGCAGATCCAGCCTGTCATCGACACGATCATCGACCTGGCCGAGGACGCCGCCAAGGAGCCCTTCGATTTCACCCCGCCCGATTACGCGGACCTCTACGCCATCGTGGCCGCCGCGGGCGAATCCCGGATGCGCGAGGCCTATGCGATCCTCGACAAGCAGGAACGCACCAGCGCCGTTGCCGCCGTCAAGTCCGAGATCATAGAGGGCCTGTCGGAAGAGCAGCAGGCGGACCCGAACCTCGGTGCCGCGCTGAAAAAGCTGGAGTCCACGGTCCTGCGCGGCGCGGTTGTCAAGGAAGGCAAGCGGATCGACGGACGCAAGCTCGACGAGGTGCGTGACATCGTCTGCGAAACCGGCCTGCTGCCGCGCACCCATGGCTCGGCGCTGTTCACCCGCGGCGAGACCCAGGGCCTGGTCGTGACAACGCTGGGCACCGGCGACGACGAACAGATGATCGACGCGCTGGAAGGGACCTACAAGTCCAACTTCCTGCTGCACTACAACTTCCCGCCCTACTCGGTCGGCGAAGCCGGGCGCGTCGGCCCCCCGGGACGGCGTGAGGTCGGCCACGGCAAGCTGGCCTGGCGCGCCCTTCAGGCCGTCCTGCCCGCCCCAACCGATTTTCCCTACACGGTCCGTCTGGTGTCCGAGATCACCGAATCGAACGGCTCGTCCTCCATGGCCTCGGTCTGCGGCGGGTCGCTGTCGATGATGGACGCCGGCGTGCCGCTCAAGGCGCCGGTCGCAGGTGTGGCCATGGGCCTGGTGCTGGAAGACGACGGCGACTACGCCATCCTTACCGACATCCTCGGCGACGAGGACCACCTCGGCGACATGGACTTCAAGGTCGCGGGCACCGAGACCGGCATCACCTCGCTGCAAATGGACATCAAGGTCGCGGGGATCACCCCCGAGATCATGCAAAAAGCGCTGGCCCAGGCCAAGCAGGGCCGGATGCACATCCTCGGCGAAATGGGCAAGGCCCTGTCCGAGGCCAGCGATTTCTCGGTCCACGCGCCGCGCATCGAGACGATGCAGGTGCCCACCGACAAGATCCGCGAAGTGATCGGCTCGGGCGGCAAGGTGATCCGCGAGATCGTCGAGGTCTCGGGCGCCAAGGTCGATGTCAACGACGAGGGCATCATCAAGATCGCCTCGCCCAACGGCGAAGCCATCAAGAAGGCCTATGACATGATCCATTCGATCGTGGCCGAACCCGAAGAAGGGCACATCTACAAGGGCACCGTCGTCAAGATCGTCGATTTCGGCGCCTTCGTGAACTTCTTCGGCAAGCGCGACGGGCTGGTCCATGTCAGCCAGATCGAGAACCGCCGCCTGAACCATCCCTCGGATGTGCTTCAGGAAGGTCAGGAGGTCTGGGTCAAGCTGATGGGCTTCGACGACCGCGGCAAGGTCCGCCTGTCGATGAAGGTGGTCGACCAGGAGACCGGCGAAGAGGCCACGACGGAAAAGGAAGACGCGGAATAACCGCCTGTCCCCCTGAAAACGCGAAAGCCCCGGTCCGGCGACCGGGGCTTTTTGTCATATATGTCGCGATCGCTCCCCAGGCAGCGCGCGGGACCACGCGATCGGCGCGTGTAAATATGTTCCCAAGAGCGCGGAGCATCACCAAGTTCACTTGACACGGCACGCTCAGGCTGGTAGCTGTCACGAAATTGTGATAAACGTGCTTTGCACCGTTTTGCCCCGACTTTATCGTCCCCGAAAATTGCGCGTGAACACACGGCCTCCAAGCCCGACGTCTTGGGACCATATGCGAATATTCGACGATCAGGCCAGAGATCCCGATGCCGCGCGGTCTTTAAGCGTGAAAGAGTTGCGCCGACCGCTTCAGCGCGTCCCGCGTGCCGAACGCGGCGTCGAATGGACAGAACGCGTTGTGATCACCTATTGCCTAAAACGCGTGCGCAGCGCCAGGGTGCGGTCCTTGCGCAAGGATATCATCCGATATTGGGCAGAGAATAACCAACCAGAAAAAGCCGAAGATTTTTCTAATCGGGTTGATCATGCTCTTGATTTTGCCAGGCCACATGCGAAAAATTATTTCATTCAGTTTGCAGCTCACGATAATTTCAAGGCTGCTGATGAGTTACAAAAAATCATTACAACACTGCAGAATGAGGGTCAGAAGGTCTTTATCAACTCTGGAACTCTGCTTGGTGCAGTACGAGAAGGGTCTTTCATAGGCCACGATGACGATATCGATTTAGGTATAATTCTATCGTCAGAAAACGATAAAAATGCTGTCAGGGAGTTTCTTTCTATTTTTAGGATACTCGCCTCTCGGCCGGATATAAAAATTAAAACTTCCTTCAATAGCGCTGTGCTGAAAATAACTTTGCCAAGTGACATTGTCGTCGATCTGTTCCCGACCTGGGTGAAAAATGGCAAGCTTTTTATCTGGCCGCATACCTATGGCGAACTGAACGAGGCTGACCTTTTTCCGCTGAAAACATTGGAGTTAAATGGCGTGGGCTTTCCCGCCCCAGCTGAGCCTGAGAAAATGCTTGAACTCAATTATGGGTCGAGTTGGGAAAAGCCAGATGCTGATTTTGCCTTCCCTTGGCGCGAGGCACGTATCCGTTTTCGCAGCTTTCTAAAGAATTATTGGTGGTCGGTTCGGAAGCAAGCCGTATCAAGGCTCTTTGAAAGGCAATGACATCGATGAGCACCGTTCTTACCTACGGGACATTCGATCTTTTTCACATCGGCCATGTCCGCCTCCTACGCCGACTTTCGGGATACGGGGATCGTTTGATCGTTGGCTGTTCCACAGATGAGTTCAACACCCTCAAAGGCAAGAAATGTGTAATGCCATATGACCAAAGGTGTGAAATTCTGAACGCGTGCAAATTTGTGAGCAAGATCATTCCCGAAAACTCATGGGAACAGAAGGAAGAAGACGTCATAAAAGAGAACGTGCAAGTATTTGGAATCGGGGATGACTGGCGTGGCGCGTTCGATCACCTTAGACAGTTTTGTAGGGTTGTTTACCTCCCCCGAACTGAGGGGATTTCCACGACAGAACTGCGCGAAGCCGTGAAGACGATGTATCATTTGGGGTGATATAAGCGCGTTCTGCAAGATAGCCGTCGTCTGTCACGCCAAGAATTGGACGGAGGGTCCGCGCGGGCCCGGCGAAATCGGCGGCGAAACGCTGCATGGTGTCTCGAAAGACCGGCGTCTCGGCCATTGCCCGGTAGGCGGCCGGGTCGCGCCAGTGGGCGATCACGACGACCTGAAGGGCCTCCGCGTCAAGCAGCATTTCCGCGCCCAACCAATTGGGCTGATCCCGCACCAGGTCCGGATTGGTCGCGTCGAATAGCGCGGCGACCTCGGGGCCGGCGCCCGGTTTCAGGTCGACCTCTGTCATGATGGCGAACATTCATTCCCCCCGTCGTCTCGGATTCGTGCAGATCGTCACCGAGTGTCGGGGGATGGCCGCCCCGGGCGAGCCCCGGAGCGGCTGCGCCGGAGGCTCAGCCCGGTTCCTTGACCCAGCGCAGATAGGGCAATTCGACCCGCATCTCGCCAAATTTCTCTTTCGCCTTGGCATCGTCCAGCGACAAGGCGGCGATGACGTCCTGGCCCTTTTCCCAGTTGGCAGGGGTGGCGATGGGGGTGCCGTAGGTGGCCTGCAGCCCGTCCAGCGCGCGCAGCACCTCGGCGAAGTTCCGGCCCACGGACATGGGGTAGGTCATCATCAACTGCACCTTCTTGTCGGGGCTGATGATGAAGACCGAGCGCACCGAGGCCGTATCGGCCGGCGTGCGGCCATCGGGCAGATAGGCCTCGGCCGGCAGCATGTCGAAGGCCTTGGACAGCTCGAGGTCGGTGTCCGCCACAATGGGAAAGCCTGCCTTGGCGCTGGCGTGGCCCTCGATGTCGGCCTTCCATTGCTTGTGCTCGGCCACGGCGTCGACCGAGACGCCCAGCACCTTGGTGCCGCGCTTGTCCCATTCGTCGGCCAGTTGGGCTACGGCACCGAATTCGGTGGTGCAGACCGGCGTGAAATCCTTGGGGTGCGAGAAGACGATCCCCCAACTGTCGCCGAAGTAATCGTGCAGGGCAAAGCTGCCCATGTCCGTTTCGACGGTCAGGTTGGGGATCTGGTCATTGATGCGCAGGGCCATTGGTCGGGCTCCTTCCGTTGCGGTTTCAAATCATTACAAGGTCTACATATATATTCAGTCCAAGGATACCAGCCCCCGGTGGACAGTGACAGGGTGTCGCGGACCGCGACACGGGCCGTGCGCCCCTCAGAACGGGCATGTCGCGCGGAACCTGACCGCGCGCCCGCCGTCGGGGTGGCGCAATTGCAGGGCCTCGGAATGCAGCATCAGGCGCGAATGATCCAGCGCCGCGCCATCGGCATAGAACGGATCGCCCAGGATCGGATGGCCCAGCGCCTGCATGTGGACGCGCAGTTGATGACTCCGCCCGGTCCGGGGACTTAGCCGCACGCGGCTTTCCGCGTCAGTCGCGCGGACCACGCGCCAGTCGGTGACCGCCTGCTTGCCGGCCTCGTGGTCGACCATCTGCCGGGGGCGGTTGGGCCAGTCCACAATCAGGGGCAGGTCGACGGTGCCCCTGCCGGGCGTCAGCCGCCCGGCGACACGGGCGACATAGGTCTTCTTCATGCGGCGTTTCTCGAATTGCTGGCCCAGGTGTCGCTGGGCATGGGGCGTCAGGGCAAAGACCATGAGGCCGGATGTATCCCGGTCCAGACGGTGCACCAGAAGCGCCTGTGGACAGACGTCCTGCACCCGCGCGAGAAGGCAATCGGCCAGGTGCGGCCCCTTGCCCGGCACCGACAACAGGCCGGCGGGCTTGTCCACCAGCAGGATCTCGTGATCGTCATGGACGATTTCCAGCGGCGTGTCGGGCGGGGCGTAGGTGTCGCTCATGCGCGCCTGCCTCGCGCAAGTCCCGCCTGGGTGCAAGCCGGCCGACCCTATTTCGTCGTGGCCCCGGCTCAGGCGATCCGGTGTCCGGCCGCGCGCAGGCGGCGGGCGATCTCGGCGATATGAGCCGGACCCGTCTCGCAGCAGCCGCCCAGGATCGTTGCCCCGTGATCCAGCCAGGACAGCGCGTGGTCGGCATAGGACGCCGGGTCCATGTCGGGGCGGGCCTGCAGGCTGTCCGCGGTGGGATCGTCGCGCAGGAAATCCTTGGTGATCTGCGTGAAGGCATTGCCATAGGCCCCGCAGGGCAGGCCCGTGGGCGCGATGGCATCCAAGGCGGCCGGCATCGCCTCGGGGGCCGCGCAATTGGCCAGGATCGCGTCCGCTCCCCCGTCTGCCACGGCGCGGGCGGCCTCGGCCACCCGCTCGCCCGAGCGCAGGCGGCTGCCGTCCTCGTCGTCCACGGTGAAGCTGACCCAGACGGGTTTTCCCGCCGCCAGCGCGCCGTCGAGGATCGCCCGGGCATGTGTGAGCGAGGCAACCGTCTCGCAAAGGATCAGGTCCGCCCGGTCGGCCATGAGCCGCGCGACCTCGGCATACTGTGGCACGGCCTCGGCAAAGGGCGGATGGGTCTCCGGGCGATAGGTCGCCACCAGCGGCCCGATGGCTCCGGCGACACGACCCCGGCCCGCGGCGGCCGCCCGGGCCTCGGCCAGGGCCGCGGACTGAAGTGCCGCGAAGTGGTCCTCGATCCCCGCTTTCGCAAGCCGATCCCGCAGAACGGCATAGGTGTTGGCCGTAGCGATGGTGGCACCTGCGTCGAAATACTCCCGATGGATCGCCTGCAGCTGGCCGGGATGATCCATCATCGCCTGCGTGGACCACAGGGGCGTGGGGCTGTCGCCCGCACGCTTGACCATCTCCTGGCCTATGCCACCGTCAAGAAGCGTGACCCTCATAAGTATATCTCCGCCGGCGCGACCTTGCCGGCGACGCCAGACTTTCCCCGGTGCGATGTGACCCGCCCGGCACCTTGAGCACGGACCGCTCCGACGCGGCCCAGGGCAGGCAGAAGACCGGCCAAAGCCTCAGTTCAACTGGAAATGCAGCGGGTAATACCCATCCTCGAAGGGGCCGAAAAGCTCGCCCAGGTCGGGGTGGTCCACCGGTTCGCCCGAGTAATCCGCCACCAGGTTCTGCTCGGACACATAGGCGACGTAGTAGGATTGATCGTTCTCGGCCAGCAGGTGGTAAAACGGCTGATCCTTGGCCGGGCGCGCCTCTTCGGGAATGGACTCGTACCATTCCTCGGTATTGGCGAACTCGGGGTCAACGTCAAAGACGACACCGCGAAACGGATGCTTGCGGTGACGGACGACTTGCCCGAGGTAATATTTGGCGCGTGTTTTCATCATGGTCGCTCGTTTCCTGTCGGGGTACTAAAACGAACACTGCCCGATGTCCATGAACCGCGGATATAAATCATGGGAAACTGTCTGTGAAGCTCGCCCTGACCGTCCTCGGGATTTCAGCCCCGGTTTTCCCGCCGACGGCGCGCGGCACTGGTCCGGCTGATCCTGTGGGACGGGCGGAGGTGACTGCCACCGCTGTCGAGGCCTTATCTTCCATTGTGGCTGGCATTCGTGATCGACGCACGTGTGATCGCAGGTTCCCACAGGGCCTCGGATCGGCTAGACTGACTTTAATAAAACAAAAATAGCGAGAGGCAGATGAACAGACTCTTTCGCGTCGGACTGGTCCTGTTGCTCCTTGGCAGCTGTGGCGCCCGGGACGGCATTGCGCCCCGTGACCTCGACAACGCCTGTTCCATCCTGGAGGAACGGCCCCATTACACGCGGGCCTTCCGCGCAGCCGAGCACGATTGGGGCGTCGATACCCATGTGCTGATGGCCATGATCTATCAGGAAAGCAAGTTCATCTCGGACAACCGCCCGCCGCATGTCTATGCGCTGGGTGTGATCCCCACGGGGCGGCAATCCTCGGCGCTGGGCTACAGCCAGGCGCTGGACGGAACCTGGGCCGAATACGAACGCGACCGCGGCGGCCGCGGCGCCCGGCGCACCGATATCCGCGACGCGGTCGATTTCATGGGCTGGTACATGACCGCCACGGTCCAGGAAACGGGCGTGCCGCTGAACGACACGCGCAACCAGTATCTGGCCTACCACGAGGGGCGCACCGGGTTTAACCGGGGCAGCTATCGCGGCAAGGCCTGGCTCATGCGCATCGCCGACGAGGTGGATCAGCGCGCCGTTCTCTACGAGTCGCAGCTGCGCAACTGCCGCGCTTACCGCTAGGGCGGCGTCACTCCGGCCAGTCGCGCATCTCGGCCCGGATGTTGAACAGGATGTTGGGCACCTGCGCCCCCGTGACAAGATCGCCCAGCACGACTGTCGTCTGGCGCCCCGTGTCATCGGTGATGACCCATTGGCGCAACTGGACCGGGTCACCGGTAAAGACCAGCTGGATATTGCCGTAGTCCGGGTTTTCCGGGTCCTGCGCGGTGACGCTGGTGGTGGTTCCGTCGCTGGTATGCGCGGTAACCATGTTGGTGCGGGACAAGTCGATATCGTCCTGCAGGATGATCTTGAGCGGCGTTTCCCGCAGCGGGTAGCGGTCCGGGCCGGTGTTTGACCTTGGGTCGAATACCGCGAGCTGGCCGCCCCCGGCGATCACCATGGCCTGTTCGGGCGGATCGTATTCGAACCGAATCCGCCCGGGGCGACGGATAAAGATCGTGCCGGTCGAGATCGTGTCATCGGCGTTGATCTGGGTGAACTGGCCCTCGGCGGTGTCAAACGAATTGAGGTAGCCCGAGATTTCGCTCAGCGAAAGCTGCTGCGCCTGGCCCGGCCCGGCGGCCAGCACGGCCATGCCCAGCGGGGCGATGAATAGCAGACGGCGGCGTGTGATCATAGTCATGGGGGTTACCTAATATGGTCGGTGGGGCATTGCACCCGGGGGATGGCAACGACGATGCCCGAACGGCGGTCGCTAAGCGATTTCACGCCGGCGGTTATCCGATAGCGGGCGGCCGGACGGGCAGGACGGCCGGGGCGGCTTGCCCTGCGGCCACGCCTACCCCGGTTCGGGCACCAGAATCTCGCGCTTGCCGACATGGTTGGCCGGAGAGACCGCACCTTCTTCCTCCATCTGCTCGACCAGCCGCGCGGCCTTGTTGTAGCCGATGGCCAGCTTGCGCTGGATATAGGATGTCGAACACTTGCGATCCTTGGCCACGATCGCCACGGCCTGATCATAGAGGGCATCCTCGCCCCCGGTGTTGCCGCCCAGACCGAGCACGGCGTCGATGTTCGCCTCCTTGTCGTCGGCCGGGCCCTCGACCACGCCCGACTTGTAGTCCGGTGGCCCGAAGGCCTTGAGGTAGTTGACCACTTCCTCGACCTCGTCGTCGGAACAGAACGGCCCGTGCACACGGGTGATCTTGGACCCACCGGCCATATAGAGCATGTCGCCCATCCCCAGAAGCTGCTCGGCGCCCTGTTCGCCCAGGATCGTGCGGCTGTCGACCTTCGACGTGACCTGGAAGGAAATCCGCGTGGGAAAGTTGGCCTTGATCGTGCCGGTGATGACATCGACCGAAGGCCGCTGCGTCGCCATGATCAGGTGAATGCCCGAGGCCCGGGCCATCTGCGCCAAGCGCTGGATGCAGGCCTCGATCTCCTTGCCCGCGACCATCATCAGGTCGGCCATCTCGTCGACCACGACGACAATGTAGGGCATCTTCTCGGGCGCCATCTCCTCGGTCTCGAAGACCGGCTCGCCGGTCTCGTCGTCAAAGCCCGTCTGCACCGTGCGGGTGAACATCTCACCCTTGCCCAGCGCATCGGCAACGCGGCCGTTGTAGCCCTCGATATTGCGCACGCCCATCTTGGACATCTTGCGATAGCGTTCTTCCATCTCGGCCACGACCCACTTGAGCGCGACCACGGCCTTCTTGGGGTCGGTCACGACCGGCGACAGCAGATGCGGGATGCCGTCATAGACCGAAAGCTCCAGCATCTTGGGGTCGATCATGATCAGGCGGCATTCGTCCGGCGACAGCTTGTAAAGCAGCGACAGGATCATCGTGTTGATCGCCACCGACTTGCCCGACCCGGTGGTCCCCGCGATCAGCAGGTGCGGCATCTTGGCCAGGTTCGCGACGATGGGGTCGCCGCCGATGTCCTTGCCCAGCGCCAATGGCAGCTTCTGGTTGCCGTCGCCGTAGTCACGCGTCGACAGAATCTCGCGGAAGGCGACCATCTCGCGCTTTTCGTTGGGCAGTTCGATCCCGATGACCGAGCGCCCCGGTACGGTCGAGACACGCGCCGAAAGCGCCGACATGGACCGTGCGATATCGTCGGCCAGCCCGATCACGCGGCTGGCCTTGAGGCCCGGCGCCGGTTCCAGTTCATACATCGTCACCACGGGGCCGGGGCGGACGCTGACAATCTCGCCCTTGACGCCATAGTCGTCCAGAACGGTTTCCAGCATCCGGGCGTTTTCCTCCAGCGCCTCGTCGGACAGCGGATGGCGCGTGATCGCTTCGGGCGAGGTCAGAAGGCTCAGCGGCGGATGTTCATAGGCCGCGGCGGTGTCCTCGAATTGCAGGCTCGGTTGCGCCTCGGCCCGCGCCTGCGCCGAAGGCTGCGCAGCCTTCTGCGGCGGATGCTGCACCACGCCGCGCGGCTCGGCAGGGGCCAGCCCCCCGGTGTCGAACACTGCCATTGCGATGGTCATCTTTACCACCTTGTC